>JAAYJP010000267.1 GCA_012522875.1 Clostridiales bacterium
GGCATTGTTGTGTTTATATGACGAAAAAGAACCCCTATTTGCTGGATACCGTATCCAATGCCCTGGCAGTGCTGGACTGCGTGGCGGAAAACGGCCACAGCACACTGACGCAGATCTCCGAAGACCTGGGCATCAATAAAACCGTGGTGTTCCGTATCCTGTATACCCTTGAGGCTGGCGGCTATGTCACCAAGACTGAGACCTCCGCCTACACCCTGGGACACCGGGTCATGCTGCATGGGCAGCAGGCGCTTAAGCACAACGCCCTCCATCAGCGGGTGAAAGGTGTTTTACGGGACCTGACAACCCGGTTCAACGAAAGCTCCCATATGGGCCTGCTGGATGACAATGCCAATGTGCTGATCGTCTCAAAAATTGACGCCGCCGCCACCATCCAGATGTCCTCCCAGATCGGCAAGACCATGCCGGCTTACTGCTCCGCCATGGGCAAGTGCCTTCTGGCCCATATGAACCCCTTGCAGCTTAAGGAGTACATGAACTCCGCTCCTTTTCCCAAAAAAACACTGACCACCCTGACCACCGCCAAAGAGCTTGAGCGGGAACTTGGGCAGATACGCGAGCGCGGCTACGCCATAGACAACGAGGAAAGCGAAGAAGGCCTCTTCTGCGTGGCAGTGCCGGTCGCCAATTCCCGGGGCAAGGTCTACGCGGCCGTCAGCCTCTCCGGGCCTTCCTCCCGCATGATCAACAAAACCAGCCAGATCATCCGGCAGCTGCCCCTGGCAGCCCAGGAAATTCTGCGCCTGGAAGCTGAAATCCCCCAGTAGCTACACGCAGGGGGCTTCCTGCGCCAACGTATGCCTGTCCCCTTTCGGGCAGGTTGTTTTTTTATTGTTTATATTTGGAAGGCTTGTTAATAATCACATAGAAGGGGTATTGACAGAAACCCCTTCTGTTGCTATTATCGAAATAAAGTTTCGTCTTCCGAAACATCAGGCGTCATTCAATATCGAAACCACTGACAATTCAAAGCTTTCCAACCAAGCCAAGGAGGAGATGTCATGATCAAAGTCAAATTCTATGGTACCGGCGGCCAGGGCATCGTAACGGCGGGCAAAGTGCTGTCCCAGGCAGTTTCCCTGTATGAGGGCAAGTACGCCATCACCGTTCCGGCATACGGTCACGAACGCAGGGGCGCGCCGGTCAACACCAGCATCATCATCGACAGCGAGCCGGTTCTGGTCAACTCATTTGTTTATGAGCCGGATTATGTGATGGTACTGGACCCCGGCGTGCTCATCCACAAGGTGGATGTGGGCGCGGGCATCCACAAAGACAGCGTCCTGGTGCTCAACGCTGTGGACCCCGGCATCGTGGAAAAGTTCCGGGGTTTTGGTTTCAAAACCATCTATTGCGCCGACGGCACTGGTATCGCCCTTCATCATATCGGCCTCCCCATCCCCAACGGCTCCATGCTGGGCGTCCTGGCGGCAGCCGGGCTGGTCAGCATTGATTCCATTGAAAAAGCGCTCATCGACTCCTTTGGGCAGAAAGCGGGTGAAAAAAATGCAAAAGCAGCAAGAGAATGCTATGAAAACCACCAGAAAGTTTAAGGTTATGGGCCCTGTCGCCACCCAGTTCGGCGCGGCCACCACAGGGAACTGGCGCCTGGAGCGCCCGCAGGTCGACTTCAGCCGGTGCACCAAATGCCGCACCTGTGAACTCCACTGCCCCACCAACGTGATGGAAATCAAGAAGGACCAGGAAGAGTGCGTTGTCATCAACTTTGACTACACCGAA
>JAAYJP010000003.1 GCA_012522875.1 Clostridiales bacterium
CTGCTATACGTTGGTCAACATGAAAAAGTTGGAGCAGGATGCAGAAGCGTGCAGCAAATCCTGCGCTGTTGATTGTTGCCTGCACGCGCGAACTATGGAAACCGTACAGGGGACTGTAGGGCCGTCTCTGTTATCGCCCAAGCCCGCCACAGCCTGGCATCAAAAAAACGCGAGCAATGAACATCCTCACCCCCCTTGATCCGCTGTTTGATGCTTGGCGCATGATTTCACCAGGGGAATTGGAAAAGGGCCCGGCGGCATTGTATAATCCATGGTATGCAGCGCTGCCATGTCCTTTTGCCCATTAAGCCGGTGCATATGGATGTTCGCTCCTTTACCCAGGGGGACGCTGTTTCACCGGATGCTGACAATCTATCGCGGGAGGGAAGCAATATGCAGATCGCTTTGACCAGGAAACTTGCCGATGCCGCAGGCATCAAATGTGTTCCGCCTATGGCGGGGGCCGACCCCTTGTTTTCGTGGACAGCCAACTGGACCAACACCTTTGACCGCAGAAAAGAAGATATGGTCATCCTGGTGAACAGCGCCACACGGTTTACCGTGTCGGTTTATGGCATGAAGCGAGGCAAGCTCAAGGATTTGAAGCCTGTCATGCTGTCCGCGGTCAGAAACACGCTTCTGGCCATGCACATTGATCCTGAGGTTGTCGAGGAATACATGCGGCAGGCGGGAGAACCGGTATTCATAACGAATCACGACCGAAAATTGACAGCCTGGCTTAACCATCAGGGGCTGGACGCCGCGTTTGTTGTCGCGGATGCCGTGAACGAAACCGCCGGTAAAATGAAATTCAACGACACGCTGGGACGCATGGTCAGCAGGCGCATCGTCAATTACAGCGGCCCCAGCGCTGAAATTTTTGTCCCTGCGGAGGAGATGATCAAAGCCCTGGCACAGCGCACAGGAAAGCCCGTCTTCAGGTACAAGGCCTTTGAGCTGCTGGTGGCACTTGACCTGGAGGTTTACAGCGCGACGCGGCGGGTCATCGTACCGGCCAATATTGCCCTAACACAGCTGCACGACTTGATTCAGGCCCTGTTCAACTGGGAAAACCGCCACCTCCACAGCTTCACGTTCACAGACAGCAGCGGCAGCCTGCCTGACGCCAGGCTCGTGATGAGCGAGGAGGACAGGAGGTATGACCCTGAAGCCATCCTGGAAACAGGGCACAGGCTGTCCGGGTTTTTCCCGAAATACCGGGAAATGGTGTACACCTATGACCTGGGAGACAACTGGGAACACACCGTTGAACTTGTGCGGGAAATTGACGAATGCAGCGAGGAATCGCCTTACTTGCTGGAAGCCAGCGGGCAGGCTCCCCCTGAAGACGTGGGCGGCGTCCCGGGCTATTTGGAATTCCTTGACATCATGGGCGAACGGAAGCACCCGGAACACGAGCAAATGAAAGCCTGGGCAGGGTACTGGACGCCTGTACTGTCTGACTGGGAGGCGAAACCAAGGTTTATCCCTGTCTGAGAAGGCGGAGGGTGGGTCAGGCAGCGCGCGGCCTTTGCGGAGGGTGCCGTGTTGCTTATCCCGGCGCGTCGCAGGCATGCGGTCCCGGTGAGCAGACAAAACGCCTGAGCGCATGGAAACCCATGACATCAGGCGTTATCCGGTGTTCCCGCCGGGATACGGGCCCAGTGCCTTTCGCCTGGGAGGCGAACGCCCGGCCCTGCTGAGCTATTGGCCAATGAGGCCAAGTGTCTTTAAGGCGTCCGACAGCATCCTGTCCAGCGCGCCCATGTCCACCTCACCGATGTAGGACTTTGTCTCGATAATCAGGTTGTCGTCCATATGGACGCCGGCATACTGGCGCAAGCTGACGATGAACTGCATCCCGGGCAGCGAGTGTTTCCGGATGGCTTTGTCAAAATGCTCAGCGGCCTTGGGATCAAGCACCTTCAGTTCCTCCGCCATGGTCCAAAACCGTTCCATGCACAGGCCGGCCATCCCATCCACATCCCCTTCGCTCGCCCTTCTGTTCAGATCCTCCAACTCTTGTGGGGAGAGAAATCCAATCATTTCCAGCATATCCAGAGCATCCCCAAGCAGTTCGCTTTGCCCGCTGGTGGCGGCTGCGGCGACATCAGCCAGGGCTGCCATGTTGATCCAATGATCATCTGCGGCAGGATTTTCGCGCAATTCGGCGTAGTCGTACTGGGCCAGATCCACGCTCGTGGAACCCAATGTTTCCCGATTGTATAAGGAGATCAGAGACAATCCTGTGAACATGGGTTTGTACTGGTAAGTGACTTCTGCCTCATTTTGCGGTATCTCCACCTCCTCCCCGCTGCCCCCGGCCAGGACGGCTTCCAGGGCCTCCTCAGTAGGCAGGCTGGGCTCTCCACCCATTGTGGCAATAATACTGCCTGTGTGAAGGTACAGCGTTTCGGCCATGATGACATTTGCCGCTTCCTCGCTTGTCTTTGCGAGGATTTGTTCCGGGAGAGCCGCCATGAGGCCGGCGCACAGAGACACCTTCGGGCTGCCCAGGTCGATGCCCTTATAATCTTCCGGGAAGGGGGTATCGCTGACATTGAATTGCTTCAGCGGTGCCTCGCGCCTTAGGATGATAAACTTGCCATCGGCCAATTCGAATTCACCGCCGCGCAGCAGGTCATACTGGCTGAAGTCGCCTTCCAGCCCGATCAAGCCGCTGTCCCCGGGGGTCTCAGATGTGCCAACCAGTTTCAGCGCTTCATCCAATGTGTAGGCTTCTGCGCGTACGGGCAGGCAGGACAGGAGGAGCACTGCGGCCACAGCGATGATTGACAGCCGTTTTTTGCATGCGCATTGATGCATGGGGTTTCCCCTTTCTATGATGTGCTTTCTATGGCAAATATAGGCCTGCAGGTTTTAGATGTCAACAGTGGCCGGCGCCCCGGCAAAGTTTTTCGGAACAGGCCTTTGTCTTGACCAATCGAGGTTCAGAAATGCGCCATTTCTGCTTGTTCTGACAAACCCAAGACGGAAAATGCCGGATTTGCTCCAAACAGAATCAAAATCGTTGACGCGGCGAGGCCTACCCGCTTCATGGTGGAATTTGAGTTCCTGACCCGGGAGAGTTATCCGGATACCTTCATCCTGACCAATGTCGAAGACAGCCTGCGCATTCCCAATGAGATAACGGTAAACAACTGAACCTGC
>JAAYJP010000048.1 GCA_012522875.1 Clostridiales bacterium
CGGGCTGTCAGAGGTCATGCGCATCCTGATCTCAAACGGCATCATCCTCTACGCCCTGACCCAATCCGGAGGTGAATCACGTGGCTGATCAACTTGGCAGAAAGCGGCAGGTGAAGGACGCGGTCCGCGAAAACCTGCGCGAGTATATCGTCACCTATGTGTTCCTGGTCCTGAGCATCCTGTTTGTCATCCTATCGGGCCGCACACTCCAGGACATCTTCTCCCAGCTGATGGGCCGGCTTACCCGCAACCTCTTCATCGTCCTGGCGCTGATCATCCCGATAATCGCCGGCATGGGCATCAACTTTGCCATCACCATCGGGGCCATGGCGGCCCAGGTGGGCCTCATGCTGGCCATCAACTGGGAGCTGCAGGGCGTAACGGGCCTCTTGGCCGCCGCCGGCATCACCCTGCCCCTGGCTGCGTTTTTTGGCTTCCTGATCGGTTCCCTGCTGAACAAAATGAAGGGGCAGGAGACCATCGGCTCCCTGATACTGGGGTATTTCGCCAATGGCGCCTACCAGCTGCTGTTCCTGTTCATTTTCGGAAAAGTCATCCCCCTGTCCACCAGTGTCACCATCGTGGGTGCCAGTGGTGTGGCCAACACCCTGAACCTCATGGGCGGCGGCCTGTACATGGCGCTGGACAAGGTCTGGCAGGTGCCTTTTGACACGAGCCTATACGTGGTCAGCGGGATTATCTTTGCAGCCGCGGTTGCGCTGTATCTGCTCAAGAAGATGAGCCGCAAGCGCTTCATCATCCTTTTGGCCGTATCCATCATTTTTTCGGGCCTGGTGGCCTTTGTTCCGGCTGTGGGCGCCATGGTCAGAACCACCACGGTGCCGGTCTTCGTCTTCCTGCTGGTAGGGCTTCTGTGCCTGTTCAATGTCATCATCATGCGCACGCGCCTGGGGCAGAAGTTCCGCGCCGTGGGCCAGAGCCGCACAGTGGCCAATGCCGCCGGCATCAACGTAAACCGGGTGCGCGTCATCGCCATCATGTTCTCCACCGTCCTGGCCGGCTGGGGGCAGATCATCTTCATCCAGAACCTGGGAACGCTTCAGACCTATTCCGCCCATGAGATGGTGGGCCTGTACGCCGGCGCCTCCATCCTGGTGGGCGGCGCTTCCTTAAACCGCGCCACCAACACCCAGGCCATCGTGGGCACGCTGCTGTTCCACCTGCTGTTTGTGGTGTCCCAGGACGCGGGGAAGACCCTGTTCGGCAATCCCAATGTGGGCGAGTTCTTCCGGGTCTTCGTGGCCTACGGCGTCATCGCGGTCGCCCTGGTGATGCACACCTGGCGCGCCAATATGGCCCGGTCTAAAAAGAGTACCCTGCAGGCATAGTCGTATCACAGTTCAGTGCACACAGGCCGCCGCTTATCCCGGCGGCCTGTTCTCTGCGGCAAAACGGGGATTCTCCAGACATGCATCCCGAGGGGGTCAGGGGGCCATACTGAACTGATGACTTTCAGGAAGGAATCCTGCTTGGTTGCCTTCCTTGGCAGGACCAAAGTCATCCGGCATGTTTTCTTGCCTGCCTTTTTTTCGTGAAATAGCCAATGCAGAATATTGTTATCATCAATGTCAGCCCGGCGGCCTGCATGACGAATGCTGTAACCTGGGTTATTTCATCAGGCGCTTTTTCAAAGACAAGCCCGATTCTTGCTGTGATCATACTCAATGGGGCAGAAAACATCTGGGAAAGGCCCGCCAGTATCGTGTTTCTCGCCTGTCCTGAAGTGAGAATGAATTGCCAATAATAGACTGCGAGGGAGACGATACCCATGGCGTTGGCCAGCAGGATCGCCCCAAATGGATTCCTCACATACGCTGCAAACTTTCTCCCAACCCAAAACCAATAACCGATCATTAAAAACGGTGCTGCATAGATAATAGACGGATTGGAGAGCAGGATTTGATTAAGCAGAAAGCCGACAAAAACCGGTGAAAGAACCATCAACAGCAGCTTTGTTCTTTTCAATGCATACCTCCTATTCGTTTTGAGTTCCATGTGAAGGGAACTTCTGAGGCTGATTTTCATGAGCCTGCAGCCATGTTCGCGGCAGTATTCCGATTTCTCCAATCCCAAAACAGGATCATGAAAAAAACGGCCGCGAGGCCGTTTTCAATCCGTATCCTGAAACTCAGTAATTCTCCGCCGCGCGCTCAAAATAGTTCTGGGGATGCTTGCAGGCGGGGCAGATCTTGGGGGGCGTGGTGCCCTCATAGATAAACCCGCAGTTGCGGCAGCGCCAGCGGATAGCGTCTTCCTGCACCCACTCCTTATTGTCGTCCAGGCGCTTGGACAGGGTGTTGTAGCGGGCTTCGTGCTCCTTTTCCACCTTGGCGACGTTGGCGAACTGCAGGGCCAGCTCCCCAAAGCCCTCTGCCGTGGCGGTCTCGGAAAACTCCTTGTACATCTCCGTCCACTCATAGTATTCGCCAGCCGCCGCATCCGCCAGGTTCATGCGGGTATCCCCGGGGGTCTTGCCATCATGATGGACGCCCAGGGCTTTGAACCACAGCTTGGCGTGTTCTTTTTCGTTGAGCGCCGTCTCTTCAAATATGCCGGCGATCTGCTCGTAGCCCTCTTTCCTGGCGGCGGAAGCGTAGTAGTCATACTTGTTCCGGGCCTTGCTTTCACCCGCGAAAGCTTCCCAGAGGTTTTTTTCGGTCTGCGTGCCTTTCAGATCCATGGGATGTCCTCCTTGTAGCATATATTCTTGGTTCACTGCGCTTTGGTTACAGCAGCTGGATCAGGGCGGCCAGTGAGCCGCCAACGATCAAAACTGCCAAAAAAACACTCAGCGCGCGAACAAAAAAGCGATTCCTGTTTCTGGTATGCATGGTGTTTGCTCTATCTCCTTTGGTGTGGTGCGTTGCTGTCCCTGACAGGCAAACTAAATGTAGCACAGGCCCGAAAAAGTGTCAATCAAAGGGGAGGAAGGAGCCGGCCGCTGCGGCTTGCCGCCGCCGGCTGGGTAATAGGACTGCGAGCACACGGGAAGGGGGATTGAACGCCCTTGAAGAAACTGCCTGGCTCCTCCTGGCTGCCGCGCTGCCGGCGGGCATGGCCCCGGCGCTTGGCCAGGGAATGGCTCCGGGCCTTGCCAAATATGTCTTCCTTTTCATTGGGGACGGCATGTCAAACCCGCAGGCCACCGCGGCCCAGTATTACAACGGCACCAGGTAAAACCGGGAAAGCGAGGTGCCGGTATCAAAGGGCCTGAGCTTTGCCGGTTTCCCCGTGGTGGGGCTTCAGCTCACCCATGATGCCACATCCTTCGCCCCCGACTCGGCTGCCACCGCCACCGAGATGGCTGCCGGGCATAAAACCACCTCCGGGACGGTAAACTACCTGCCGGATGGGGAAACGCCGCTCAAGACAATCGCCGGGTATGCCGGCCAGGCGGGGATGAAAATCGGTGTGGCCACCAGTGTCTCGCTGGACCACGCCGAACCGGCCGCCCAATACGCCAGGGCAAGCCACAGCAGCGATTATTATGATATCGCCCTGCAGGGCCTCGCCAATGGCCTCCATTACCCGGAACTTCGGCCTGACGGAAGACCGCGAACGCTCCCTC
>JAAYJP010000268.1 GCA_012522875.1 Clostridiales bacterium
GGCGCGAAATCCCGCTGTTTTCCGATTTTATACCCACCAACGGTGATTTGGCCCGCGTCGACCGGCGTGATGCCGCAGATGCAGCGCAGAAGAACGGTTTTTCCGCTGCCGTTTGGGCCGATGAGGCCGCAGATCGTCCCTTGAGGCACCCGGAGGGATACCCCGTTTAGCACCTGATTGTCCCTGTAGCGTTTGTGGACGTTCTCCACGATGATCATGTCGCTCATATCATACTACCTCCCTGGTTGCTGACAAAACTCAGGTCAGCCCGTTTCAGCCGCCAGAACATCAAGCCCACCAGCAGTAAATCGACTGATAGGAACACCGCTATCGCCACGAGTTCTCTTCCGGGGAACTGAGCATACTGAGGGAGAAACACGGTTGCGTAAGAGCCGGGAAACCAATATATCGGCTCCATCTGGACAAAGGTGTTGACCATCCAGGGAAGAAGCTGTATCACCATCGCCGGTACAAGCCCAAACAAGCTCTGCCCGATCAGGCCGCTGAACAGGATCAGCAACGCCAACCCCAGCCAGTACGCGCCGCTGAGGGCAATGTTGATGAGGAGAGCGCGCGCCGGCGGCATCGCCTCACGGGTCGCCAGCGGGAAGATCGCTTCCGAGGGAAGCGCGTACCCCAGTTGTTCCCGTGCCGTATCGCTCCATGTGTTTCCTGCCTGCAAAATTGGGATGGCGAACAGGAGGGAAAGAGCGATCATCACCGCCACGAACACTGCGACCATCAGTAAACAGTAGGTGACCTGTCCACTCAGCCACCGCGCCCGGCTTGTGCGGATCAACTGATAGTTCTGGGCGCTGCCTTTTTTTGGCAGATCCGTCATTAACAGCAGGAAAAGGGTGCCCGCGAGCAAAGATTGCCGATGGAACGCGAACAGGGGCGCCTCCGCCCAGGTGATGCCATATCCCATGGGGAGCATGGCCAGGCGAAGTTCACGCAGTGCGCCGTAGCACATCATGGCCATCGCAAGCAGGACGAAAGCCCCGCGGGGTGAATCTGCCCATGCTGAAAGCGACATCCTGGCAACCACCAGGACATCGGTGAATTTGGCTTTCTTCCTACCCATTCGCCAGCCTCCTGTGCATCCCGCGGCGGTATACCAGCCACGCCGCCACGCCCAGGATGAGGTACTGCGCCAGGCTGGCAGCCAGCCTCGGCCAGGTCAGCCCATCGTTATAGAGTGTTGTGGGTGACAGACCGGTTCCGCCCAGCATGTCCCGAAACCCGCCCCACAGCCACAGGTAGTACACCATCACGGGCGCCGCGGCGGCGATTACCTTGTCGGGAATCCAGGCCGCCGTGGCAAGCCCGATCAGCGCCCAGACGAACCCCGTCACCCCCAGCATCAGGGCGACATATGCCACCATGGGCCAGCCGCCCATCAGACCATACATGCCCGCGTACAGCGTCCCGTCAAAGGGGAGCACATGGGCTGGATAATTAAGAGGATCACTTGGCAGGAAAAGCGCGTAACAGAACATCGCGTGCAACAGAAAGCCTGTCGCCGTGGCAACGCCGCCGCACAGAGAAGCGGAAAACGCTTTGGTACGGATATATCGTTTCAAACCCAGCCGCCCCGCCTCATACACGCTCATCCGTTCTCGCTGGTCATCGATTAGGGCACTGGACGCGGGAAAGGCGGAGGAGAGCACCGCGAACAGGATAAAGCCGCCGAAGTAAATGGGCTGAATCGTCAGTTGCAGCGCGCTGGCATAGCCCTCCTTCGCGCGGTATACTTCCCAATAGACCTGCATCTCGGGAATCGTGTGGATGACAAGGCTTAACAGGCTGAGCAGCACGCCAATGGCGAAGTGCGGGCTAAAAAACAGCCGGCGCAGGTTGGGTTTCATGGCAGCAACTCCGAAAGCAGATACACGCGCGGCGCCGGGCTGGCGTATGCGTCCAGCGGCTTTCCCGTCAGTGCGTCGATGCGAAACAGGCCCTTTTCCATCACGGGCGCGCCCGGTTCGCTTGGGTCATACACCATACCGCCCGTCACCTCCCAAGTGGGGATAGCCACCATGTCAGCGCCTTGCGCGGCCTGCAGGATGGTCGTTGGCTGCGCGTAATAGAGCATGTACCCCAGCGTGATGCCATCGATGGAACGGATGTGGCCGCTTCGGATGCGTGCTTGAATCACCTTCTCGATTTGCACAAATGGCGCGAGAGCAGCATCCTGTGCAAGCGTCGCGGCCGGCATGGCGACGTTTCCATCCATGTTGAACCGCCGCTCGTCAAAGAAGGGGGATACTCGGAAACTGACCACCGGGTCCGGGGGATCGCTGGGGGCGCTTATTGCGAAATAAGACTCGGGAAAAATGGGGGTCCCGTCCAGCAGCTGGCCCACCAAAAGCGTGTAGTGCCCCATCTCATAGCCGGGATAGGGCGCTTCCCGATTCATTTGCTCGTCCGTCGCGTGAGCATTATTATGCTTGACGAGGTGCCCGCCCCCGGTCGTGGTTTGGCGGGCAAGATAGAACTGCGCGTCGGGGAACACGGACGCAAGCAGGGCGAAAACGCGCGCAAAGGGCGCCTCGGGTGGCAGGGGATTGTTCTGGGGCTGGGGTTCATCCCAATCCGGGTAGATGATGCTGTACCCGCTTTTGGGCGAATCCGACGCCTGCCCCGCGGCCGGGGAACGGATGGACAAACGGAGCTTCATCATGCCGACAGATGATTTTAGACCTCTGTTCATCTCATCCTGCGCCAGCACATCGCCGATGCGCTGAAGCTCCGGCGCGCTGAAGGTTATCTCCCGTAAGGTTTTGATGGGCATCTCGGAAACTGCGGGCAGCACGACGGGCGCATCGATCTGTACCTCGCCTGAACGGGTTGCCCCGGAGTATTGGAAACGCGGAGGCGCGGACGCCCGCAGCTGCGCGAAGCTCTGGGGCGTGTAGGATTCCGGCTGCGCGGACGGTGGGGGCGCGGAGGACGGCGCTGCCGCAGGTGATGCGGTCGGATCGGGAGTTGGTGTAATTGTTGCCGGTGGAAATGTCTCTGCCGCAGGTTCGGAGGGCAATATCGCCCCAGCCGTTGGCGAGGCAGGGTTTGTTTCCTGCGGGACTGCCTGCCGCTGGGGTGTGCACGCCGTAAGCAGCAGGGCGACGCAGAGCAGGGCGATGATGGGAAGTGGCTTGTGAAGCGGCATCATGATCTCCTTTTGCATTTTTCACAGGATGTGCATGCGCTCGGCAGTATCGCCATATCACCCGGATGCTGCCATTTGATGCACAGAAAATAATCCTAATTTGTTTTTGTGACAGATGCTGTTGGATATTCAAGGTTGCTTATATTTCCCCGAATCACCAGTTTATACGTTCCGCTTCCCACCGAAGCGGCGCCGTTAACGATGACAGGCATCCCGCCCGTTTCGCTGCCATACCATGAGGATACGTATTGCCACCCCGAAACAACCTGCCTGTAAAGTGTCAATGTCGCAGAGGCGTTGTACGAGCCGGAAGGGAAGACGAATCCCAAGCACTGGGAGATACCACCGTTGAAAGTGAGGTCAACCCCTATCGCGTCAGTGTAGTTGTACCGAAGTTTCGTCGGGACCAAATCAATTATTCCGGGCACAACTGCCTTCGCCGGCACCATCGGAAAAACGACTGCGCACAACAGAATCGCCACCGCAGCCTGGACCAGGTGCCTCGTTCCAAAACGCATATGAATACCTCCTTTTTATCCTTCTACACCACTAAACGAAAAGGAGGTCGGTTTTGTTACAGGAACCCCTTTTTATTTTACCGGTTGTACGCTGCGAGCCATTCGTAGTACGGTTTCTTCGCCAACCCCTTTGGCGCTGACCATGTACATGTGTGCCCCGTCGGTCCAATAGACCTGTATACTATTCCCCTTCCTTACAAGCGTTGCCGCCTGTCCTTTAACGTCCGTTTCCAGAACGACTGCATCCTCCGTGTCAACGTGTGTGACGCCGCCCGGACCGCCCTCCAGGAAATTGACGACGGCGCTTCTGTCAGTGATTCCCCGGTACACGACAATATGGGATTCGCCGGAA
>JAAYJP010000049.1 GCA_012522875.1 Clostridiales bacterium
AACATGATGGTGGCGTGGTATTTTGCCACAGCGCTGGCGAAACAGCCTGAAGCCACACTGCCGTACATCACCGAAAAACGCCTTCCCCGCTGGACACACAGCAAAGCCATCCAAAAGGCGGTGGAAAGCTTCCGGATTTCTCCGAAGATGAAAGCGGATCTGAAGGCCTGCCGTTTCGCCAGGCGCTAAACAGCCTGCGTTGCCCTGAGGCTAAAGCCATGCTATAGTAGAAAAGAATTGACTGATTAGTGCAAAGGGGCGCTGTGGAAACAAGCATTGATTTGGATCTGGCCGCCGCCAACGCCCGGTCCTTTTCCCAGGCCGCGGGAGTGGGCTGCCTGCTGGCGCTTCCGGATGGGAAGCCCATCACCCAGGCGGGCTATGTGTGCGCGCGCAGCAGCCTGTGCAAAAAAACGGTCAGCGACCACGCGGACTGCCACCAGCACCACCGCCACGCCCTGAGCGAAGCTGAGCGATTTGGCGGGAAATATGTGTACTACTGCCCCCACGGGCTGGGCTTTGCCGTGTCCCCCATCATGGGGCGGGGCGGCTGTGAGGCCAAGCTGCAGGCCGGCCCTTTTTTAATGGCGGACGCGGAGGATTACCTGTCGGTGGAGCTTTCCGGATTGCTGGCAGAATCCCCTGATAACGAGGAAAACCTCCGCACTTTGCTGGCGGAGCTGCCCTGTGTGCCGCCTGCCCGGGTGTCAGCCCTGTCCAACATGCTGTTCCTGGCGGCCAGCTTTGTCAGCTCCGCCCAGGAAGTGAGCCACCTGCGCCTCAAGGAAGCAAATGGCCTTCAGCAGGGACAGATCTCCGCCTATATCCTGCAGATCAAGCAGGAGGAGAAAGTGGCCCCTTACCCTTATGACAAGGAGCAGGCGCTGCTGGAAGCCATGGCCCAGAACCGCCGCAAGGACGCGGGCAGGCTGCTCAACGAGCTGCTGGGCGTCATCCTCATCATTTCCGGCATGTCCTTCTCCCGCATGAAATCCCACATCAATGAGCTGCTGGTTCTTTTGTCCAGAAAGGCCGTGGAAAACGGGGCAGACCCGGCCCTCATCCAGAGGAGTACGCACCAGTACTATCAGGATCTCACCCGTATCCAGGCCTTTGAAGAGCTGTGCTTTTGGCTGAGCGAAGTGGTGAACCAGCTGATGACCCTGGCCTTTGACTTTGGGGACACCCGGCACGCCGGCGCCATCAGGCGGGCCATCGGCTTCATCCGCCATAACCTGGCTGAGAAAATCACCCTGGAGCAGATCGCCGCGGAGGCCTTTATGTCCCCGGCCTATTTCAGCAGGGTATTCAAGCAGGAGGTGGGCAGGACGGTGCAGCGCTTTATTCTGGATGAGCGGCTGAAAAGGGCGGAAAGCCTGATGCGGGCCAGGGAGCTGAGCCTGCTGCAGGCAGCGGAGCTCTCGGGCCTTGGGAACCTGAGTTTTTTTAACCGCGTCATCAGGCGGCAATATGGGGTTTCACCCGGAGAACTCCGCAGGATCCTATGGCAGGAAATCCCATCAGGCAGGGAATAGTAAACGCAATTCGGCGCAATCGTACAGGTTTGGCGGGAACAATCTGCTATAATGGGAACAGCACACATAAGAGGAGGGACTTTATGCATCCAATTCTAAATGACATCTCCACCAACCTGCAGGCCGGCAAAGCCAAAATCGTCAGGGAACTGGTACAGCAGGCACTGGACAGCGGGGTGCCGGTGAAGGAGATCCTGGATGAGGGGCTTTTGAGCGGCATGAACATCGTCGGGAAGAAATTCAAGAACAACGAAGTCTTTGTGCCGGAGGTGCTGGTGGCGGCGCGGGCCATGAACCAGGGCGTCCAGGTCTTGAAACCCCACCTGGTCGACGCCAATGTCAAGCCCATCGGCAAGGTGTGCATCGGCACCGTGCAGGGCGACCTGCATGACATCGGCAAAAACCTGGTGAAGATGATGATGGAGGGAAAGGGCATCGAGGTCGTTGACCTGGGCACCGATGTGCAGCCAGCAACCTTCGTCGACACGGCCAGGGAGCAGGGCTGCCGGATCATCTGCTTAAGCGCGCTGCTCACCACCACCATGGGCATGATGACGGAAGTGGTCCAGGCTGCCCGGGAAGCCGGCATCCGGGACCAGGTGAAGATCATGGTGGGCGGCGCCCCCGTGACCGACGCCTTCTGCCAGCAGATAGGGGCCGACGCCTACACGCCGGACGCCGCAAGCGCGGCTGAGAAGGCGGTGGAATTCCTGACAGGGGAGCCGGCATGAAAAGGGACATGAAAGCCTGGAAAGAGGACCTGATCAAGGCCAAGGCCAAATGCGCCCTCCCCATCCTGTCCTTCCCCTGCGTTCAGCTGATGGGCGTCAGCGTGGAGCAGCTCTCGCGAGACCCGGCGCTTCAGGCCCGGGGCATGCAGCTGGTAGCTGAGCGGACGCCTGCCTGCGCGGCGGTGAGCATGATGGACCTTTCGGTGGAGGCAGAGGCTTTTGGCGCCACGGCGCGGTTTATGCCGGGCGAGGTGCCCACGGTGAAGGACCCCATTGTCCAAACACCGGAGGAAGCGGACGCCCTCAAGGTGCCCCAGGTGGGTGCCGGGCGTACGGGCAAATATGTGGAGGCCATCCGTCAGGCCTGTGGGCTCATCAACGACCGGCCGGTTCTGGCCGGGGTCATCGGCCCTTTTTCCCTGGCGGGCAGGCTCATGGGTGTCAGCGACATCATGATCAGCTGCTACGATGAACCGGAAGCCGTTCACACGGTGCTGAAAAAGGCCACGGATTTTTTGGCGGACTATGTCCTGGCCTACAGGGGCGCGGGCGCCCATGGGGTGGTCATCGCGGAGCCGCTGGCAGGCCTCCTGTCCCCGGGGCTGGCGGAGGAATTCTCCGAACCCTATGTCAAGCGCATGTCCGGGGCGGCTCGGTCGGATGAATTCCTGGTGATCTACCACAACTGCGGCAACAACACGCCCCTGATGCTGGATTCCATCCTCAGGACAAATTGTGATGGCTACCACTTTGGCGACGCGGTGGCCATCGCCGGCCTGGTGGGCCGCGTGCCTGAGGATAAACTGGTGATGGGAAATATCAGCCCTTCTTCCCAGTTTCTGGGCGGCACGCCCGAGGGCATCCGTGAGGCGACCCTTGGGCAGCTTGGCGCCTGCAGCCCCGGGCATCCCAACTACATCATTTCCTCCGGCTGCGATATCCCGCCCATGAGCCCCTGGGAGAACATCGACGCGTTCTTCGCCGCCGTCCAGGAATACTACACAGGGGTTTAGGCATGCCGCTGGATGAACACCTCATCAAGGCCGCGCTTCATGCCGGCGCTGCCAGGGCCACGGTAATCCCCGGGGGCCAGGTCGTGCTGTCCTCAGCGTTCCGGGATATGTGCCAGGCAAACGCCTGCGGAAAATACGGGAAATGCTACATGTGCCCGCCGGATGTAGGGGAAATCGAAGGCCTAATGGCCATCGTGCGGGGATACCCCATGGCGCTGGCCTACCAGAGCATCTCGCCCCTTGAGGACAGCTTTGACTTTGAGGGAATGGAGGCGGCCGGCCTTAAACATGTGCGGCTGAGCCAGCGCCTAGGGAAAGCCCTGAAAGAGTTGCTTGTCCCGGGGTATCTGCACCTCACCTGCGGCGGCTGCCGCCTGTGTGAAAGCTGCCTGAAGCCTGAGGGGCTGCCCTGCCGCTTTCCGGATGAGGCCATGCCCTCAGTGGAAAGCTATGGGATCGACGTGTACAACACGGTCAAGGGCACGGGCCTCAAATACATCAACGGAACCAACACCGTGACCTACTTTGGCATGGTGTTCTTCCACCCTCAGGAGGCATAGCTTGCCCCAACTGACCGTCTGGCAAAATGGGATCCGGCACAGCGCCCGCTTTGAAGGCGCGCCTGTGCTTTCCCGGCTGCTTGAGAAGATGGGACTGGCCATTCCCCAGCCCTGTGGCGGGCGTGGGCGATGCGGCAAATGCCGGGTGGAGATAAAGGGGGAGCTGTCCCCGCCCAATGCCTTTGAAGAAGCGGCCGGGGGGCGCCTGGCCTGCCAGGCGGTCCTCCTGGGAGACTGCGAAGCCATCCTGCCTGAAAGCCCCGGAATGGCGCAGATCCAGCTGGAGGGGCGGGGGCGCTTGGGAAAGCTCAGTCCCATGCCGGGGCGCTTGGGCGCGGCGGCGGATCTGGGCACTACCACCCTGGCGCTGAAGCTCTATGACTTATCAAACGGCCGGAACATCGCCAGCGCTGCCCGGGTGAACCCCCAGACAGCAGTGGCAGCTGATGTGATGGGCCGCATCGGTGCGGCGCTTAAGGGGGAACTGCCCCGCCTTGAACGGATGGCGCTGGACGCGTTGGGCGATCTGCTTCAGGCAGCCTGTGATAAAGCCCAGGCCTCCATGAAATCAGTGGAGACACTGGTCATTACCGGCAACACCACCATGCTCTATCTGCTCATGGGCCTTGTCCCCCTGGCGCTCTCCCGCGCGCCTTTTGAGGCCGATCACCTCTTTGGCCAGTGGGTGTCGCTTCTGGGAAAAAAGGCCTACCTGCCCCCCTGCATGAACGCCTTTGTGGGGGCGGACATCACCTGCGCGGTGCTTGCCAGCGGGCTTACCGAAAAAAAGGACACGGCGCTGCTGGTTGATGTGGGCACCAACGGGGAAATCGCCCTGTGGCAGGATGGTACGCTCCATGTGGCGTCCACCGCCGCCGGCCCTGCCTTTGAGGGTGCGGGCATCAGGATGGGCTGCGGCAGCGTGCCGGGCGCCATTGACAGCCTGTGGCTTGAGGACGGGCAGCTCAAGGCGCACACCATTGGGGATATGCCCCCGGTGGGCCTATGCGGCTCCGGGCTGATTGACGCGGTGGCAGGGCTTCTGGACCTGGGCCAGGTCCAGGACACCGGCCGGGTGGAAGCGCAGCGGCTTCATCTGGCGGGGGAGGTATCCCTCTTCCCCGAGGATATCCGCAGCGTACAGCTGGCCAAGGCCGCCATCGCCGCCGGCATCCGGACGCTTTTGCACGCCGCCCGGGTGAAGCCCGGGGAGGTCAGCGCCCTCTATCTGGCCGGGGGCTTTGGCAGCCACCTGGATATCGCCTCCGCCGTCCGCATCGGCCTCATCCCTGATGAGCTGGCTGGCAAAGTGGCCGTCATCGGCAACGCCTCCCTGGCAGGTGCCGCGGAATTGCTGCTGGACAGGGGGAAGCTTAAGGATACGGCGTTAATCGCCAGCCGCGCCCGGCATGTCCCGCTGGGCGGCAACCCCTGGTTCAACGAAGCCTATATGGAAGAGATGCTGTTCCCGGAAGAATAGGCGGGTATATCCTTTGATGCAGGGGCGGGAGGCTCTTTTTTCTTGCGCGCACCGCCGCTTGCCGGCTTTTTGAGATGTGTGTATACTGACGGCATCAGCCGTCAATCGTTTTTTATCGGGGAGGGCCTATGAACATCCTGCGCGCCGCGTCAGCGGGCACCCTGGAGTCCAGCGATGCCCTGGTCATGGTGAGCCCCGGGGAAGGGGAACTGGTCATTGAAATCGAGTCCGTGGTGCTGCCCCATTTCGGCGCGGCCATCCGGCAGGCGGTGGAGGAGGTGGCCCGGGAGATGGGCCTTGCCGCCGGAACCATCAGGGTCAATGACCAGGGAGCCCTGGACTGCACCCTCAGGGCCCGGGTGGAAACGGCGATTTCGCGCGGGACGGAGGCGGGCACATGATCCGCTCGCTGCTCTTTGTGCCGGGAAACAGCCCTGCCATGCTCCAAAACGCTGATATCCACCGGGCCGATGCCCTGATTCTGGACCTGGAGGACGCGGTGGCTGCAAAGGAGAAGGACAGTGCCAGGGCGTTGGTGAAGCGCGCCATCATGGCCTTGCGTTTTGGCGGCCTGCCCCTGATTATCCGGGTGAACCCACCGGGCAGCCCTTATCTGGAGGACGATCTTTCCGCCATGGTGCCCCTGGCCCCCAATTATGTGATGCCCACCAAGGTGGCAGGCGCGGAAGACATCCGGAAGATCAGCGCCCGGATAGCAGAAATCGAAGCGGCACACGGGATGAAGGCCGGCAGCGTGGGCCTGGTCCCTCTGATCGAGTCTGCCCTGGGGGTGGAAAACGCTTTCCTGATCGCTTCAAGCGATTCCCGGGTCCAGGGGATGCTCCTGGGCGCGGAGGATCTGGCTTTTGACCTGGGCGCTCCCAGGAGCAAAGCCGGGCAGGAAATCCTCTATGCCCGGGGCCGGATAGTGGTCGCTGCCAGGGCAGCCGGCATTTCGGC
>JAAYJP010000050.1 GCA_012522875.1 Clostridiales bacterium
AGCTGAACATCGATACGACCATTGACCACGTGACCGACTTCGCGAAGATCGCGGCCTACGGCGTGATGACGACCCCCGCCTTGGTAGTGGACGGGAAGGTCGTCTCCTACGGCAAGGTGCTGAAAACGGATGAAGTGGTCAACCTGCTCAAGAAGGTCAGGAGATAAGAACCGTGATCGCGGTGATTGACAGGCGGAAGTGCGCTTCCGATCAGCGGATCTGCAAGCCCCTCAGGGAATGCCCGACAAGTGCGATTTTCTGGGTAGAAGACGAGGACGAGCCGCTCGGGTCCCGGATGGAGATCGATCCGGAGAAATGCGATGGCTGCGGGATTTGTGTGCCGCTGTGCTGCGGCAACTGCATAGAAATGAGGCGATAAACATGGGGAACAGGAAAAGCGGAATTGGTTTTTTTGAGAAGTACCTGACCCTGTGGGTTTTACTGTGCATGGGAGCCGGCATCCTTATCGGCCAGTACCTGCCCGGCGTACCGGCCTTCCTGGGGCGCTTTGAGTACGCCAATGTGTCCATCCCCATCGCCATCCTCATCTGGCTGATGATCTACCCGATGATGCTGAAGGTGGACTTCCAGAGCATCCGGGACGTCGGGAAGAATCCGAAGGGCCTGTATGTGACCTGGGTGGCCAACTGGCTCATCAAGCCCTTTACGATGTTTGGCATCGCATGGTTTTTCTTCTACATTGTGTTCAAAGCGCTGATCCCAGAGGACCTGGCGAAAGATTACCTGGCTGGGGCCATCCTGCTGGGTGCCGCGCCCTGTACGGCGATGGTGTTCGTGTGGAGCCACCTGACAAAGGGAAACCCCGCTTACACCGTGGTGCAGGTCGCCACCAATGACCTGATTATCCTGGTCGCCTTCACGCCGATCGTGGCCTTCCTGCTGGGCGTGGGCGGCGTGCAGATCCCCTGGGATACCCTGATTATTTCTGTTGTCCTCTTTGTGGTGATACCACTCGCCGGCGGTATTGTCACCCGGACGGAGATGTTCAAGCGAAAAGGCGAAACCTATTTCAAAGATGTGTTCTTGCCCAAGTGGAACAACATCACGGTTGCAGGTTTGCTTCTCACATTGGTCATCATCTTTTCCTTCCAGGGCAAGGTTATCATTCAAAACCCCCTGCACATCCTGCTCATCGCCATTCCACTGACGATCCAGACCTTCCTGATCTTCTTTATCGCCTATTTCGCAAGCAAAGCGCTCAAGCTTCCGCACGACATCGCGGCGCCTGCCGGCATGATCGGCGCGTCAAATTTCTTTGAGCTTGCTGTTGCCGTGGCCATCTCCCTCTTCGGCGCGCAAAGCCCTGTCGCACTGGCAACCATTGTGGGTGTGCTGGTAGAGGTACCGGTGATGCTGACCCTGGTGAAGATCGCGAACAGGACCACCCACTGGTTCCCGGGAAACAGGCATGTCAAAGAAAATAACCAAAATAACTAAAAGCCTTCGGCCGGGGATTGATGTTTGCCAGGTACATTCTCCATATTTGCTGCCGAGTAAGGTAATCAAGATGATTGAATCCAAAGTGATGGCTTTGAGGGAAAAACCCGCAGGTGAAACTATTGGCGATAAAAAGGTAACAGCGCTGACTTACCACAATCTGCCTGTGACAATCCCCGGCCGTATGGTCCTGCCATGTTCACCTGCCCTGCTCAGGCTCTGCTGGCCGGTGTAAGATAGTTAACGGCCTGCCTGGAATATCGCCGCAAGGAGAAAGATATGCTGATACTATCCTGTAATGTGGGGAGCACATCCCTGAAATACCGGCTCTACGACATGGCACAGGGGGAGCGTGAGCTGGCCAACGGCCATTTTGAGGGGGTTG
>JAAYJP010000051.1 GCA_012522875.1 Clostridiales bacterium
CAGGCCGCCTTCGCCACGCTATACACCGTGCTGGAGACGCTCTCCCGGCTGATTGCGCCTTTTACGCCGTTTATGGCAGAGGCCATCTATCAGAACATGGTCCGCTCGGTTAACGAAAAAGCGCCCGAATCTGTTCATTTGTGCGGGTTTCCTGGCTATGACGGGAGGATGGTGGACCTGGAGATGGAGTTGCAAATGAAGGCGCTCCTGGAAGTCGTTCAACTGGGCCGTGCCTGCCGCAACCTGGCAGGGATGAAAGTGCGCCAGCCCGCTGCCAAAATTCTGGTGCGCGGCGCGGCGTTCGACGAGGTGTACGGTGAACTGGCACGGGACGAACTGAATGTGAAGGAAGTGGTGTTCACTGAGGAAGCAAGTGCTTTCACAGGCTACAAGCTCAAGCCCCAGCTGCGCACCCTGGGACCGCGATTTGGGAAGAAGTTAGGCCAGGTGTCCAAAATCCTGGCGGAAACCGATGGCGTGGCCGCGGTTGCGGCCTTTAAACGGGGTGGCAGCCTGGTGTTGAACCTGGAGGGGGAAGAGATAACGCTCAATCAGGATGATGTGCTTGTGGAGACCACTCAGAAGGAAGGCCTGGTGTCCAATGAGGAACGCGGCGTGACCGTGGCGCTGGATACAGTGCTGACGCATGGTCTGATCAGCGAGGGCTATGCCCGTGAGGTAATCAGCAAGCTGCAAACCATGCGTAAGGATGCTGGCTTTGAGGTGACCGACCGGGTGCATGTCACTTACCAGGCGGAAGCCGAGGTAGACCAGGCCCTTAAGGGCTGGGCGCAGTTGGTGAAGGATGTAGTGCTGGCGGTTTCCCTGGAAAACATCCCGGCGCCGGAAGGGTCCCACACTCAGGATTGGGATATCAATGGGAAGGCCGCCAGTTTAAGCGTCAGGAAAGCTTAGGGAAAGGCTGATTTCATTATAAGGACGCGTCGCAACTGGAACAGGTGTTCCGGCACGCGGCGCGTTTTAATGTGCGCAATCAGCGGGTGCTGCTTATCGCGGCAGGGTTTCCTGGTTTTTAGGCAGCGTGATCGCAGCCTCTTCCTCTTGTGGATAGTTGTCAGGTATCCCTGCGCCATGTCAGAGCCATCATCCTTAGGCAGCCAGAACAGATGCTCATATTCCACTCCCCCCGAAATGGAAGCTTGCTTGAGCCATCGGGTGATGGACAGGATATCCTGGATGATGGTTTTTTGGGCCAGGGGGGGCATCAGCTAGCTGATGAAGAACCTGCCAATCCTGAAGCTATCGGCGAACTCGCGCTTTTCCCGGCGAAAGAGGAGCAGCCCGCGCTAAAGCCGTTAACGGGCATATGCACGCCCCCCTTTTGCGCTCCATCATAACCCTGATGATTTTGCGTTGGTTGGAGGAAAAGGCGGGCTTGGTGATCGCCATGCCGATGCCCTCCGGGCAGATTCCCAATTCTTGCAGCGCAATCATCAGCTTTGCGGAGTATCCGGGTTTTGGCAGTAATATCAAGAACACATTGAAGGAGACATTAATATCGTCAAAACCGGAGCCCCCAGGTTTCCTGAGAGAGCGGAATGTCCGTCGGAAAATTTCTTCACCAGGTTGGATAATATGCTTTGTTTTCTCCGCAATAGGGATTAGCACCGAGGGCAGGACCAGCCCCAGCTATTAGGTTTTAGTCCTGGACGATGTATCAAAACGCCACAATCCGGTCTGTTTACAGGCCCGGCATAGGCCATTGATGAAGGCATAGACCACCGTTCCAGGCACCCGTTTGCACTTGGAGTAGTACGCTTTTGATTTCTTCTTCCCTTGTAATGGCCTCCGAGATGGCTGTGTCATATAGGCAGACAGGAAAGCCGTTACCGCTGTTTTCGCCACTAATTTTCTATACAACCAGGAGTTTGCGCAATACTTCATCCGAACTTGTGCCCGCTACCTGTCCAACGCCAGAATCCCCCGCCCCACATCCGCTCTTTTCGGGGAGCGGACGGACTCCTTGATGTACATGACAACATGGATAAAGACCAGCAATTCGTTTTCGCCATACGCCGCCGGTCCTTTCTCCAGAACCCATTTTCGCCTGCCCTGTCCGGCGGTAGCCCCGCATTGATAGCTGAAGGGTTTTCGTTTGCCGGCTTCACGGGCCCATTTCGGCCAGAGCCTTTGCCGGTATCCCGGTACGATCAACTCATTGAAGATATGTTGATTCATTTTTGAATCAACTGATCACAATCCGCCCAAATCATTGAAATAGCCAGCGACAAGGCCCTATGCTTTTATCCAAACGCTCAAGGAGCCGCCCTTGCAGGGGAAATCCGCCCAGCCGCCCTCATCCAGCACAACCGGCTCGGAATAACTTCCGGTGATATCCCGCCAAACTGTGCCCGCATTCAGGCCCCCAAGGCACATGCGTTTGGCTGTGTCTTCACCATTGGTGATGACGCAAGCCAATCCGCTGTTCCCATGGGCCTCATCACCCAGGCGTACCCAGGCGATGGCGTTGGGGTGGTCGAAATAGTCCACCTGCTCGCCATAGGCGTGGTGGAGGCGGGCGGCTAGGAGCTTGTCCAAAGTATTCTGTTTGCCGGGGATGGGCTCATCGCCTCCGATGCCGTAATAGTCTCCATAGAAAACGCAGGGGTACCCGTCCTGGCGCAGCAGGATCAGGGCGTAGGCCAGGGGCTTGAACCAGTCCTGCACCCAGCTTTGCAGCGCCTGGCCGGGCTGGGAATCATGGTTGTCCACAAAGGTGGCGCAGGAGAGGACATGGCGGGAGATGAGGGTATCGTC
>JAAYJP010000269.1 GCA_012522875.1 Clostridiales bacterium
TCCCAGGGCCTGTGCAGCCAGGTGTTCTACCTCACCGCCCGGGGCACCCAGCGCCTGGCCCCCAGGAAGGAGCTGGACCGGATGGCGGAGGAGGGCCTAAAAGCCTTTTGCCTGACGCTGTACGCCAAGGAGAAACTCTGCCCCATGGAGGAGGTTCGATGCCACCCGGACTTCTGCCCGCGCGCCAGAGGCCATTACCTGCGCCTGGGGGGTGCTGTGGAAGAGGCGGTCAGGGCCTTCCGCTGGGAGCGGGAGGAGGTCATGGCCCTGGCTGATGCCTACCTTCTCTGCCCGTTTGAGTTCAGCCTGTCGCTGTGCGAGATTGCCGATGTGGTGATCGGGGACTACAATTACGCCTTTGATCCCCGGGTGCGGCTGTCCAGGATCTTTGACATGCCCCGGGGCGTTGCCATCCTGGTGGATGAAGCCCACAACCTGGCCGACCGGGCGCGGGATATGCTTTCAGGGGAATTGTCCCTGCCCCGCCTGATAATGGCGCGCCGGGAGGCTGGGAAGGCCTATGGGCGGGGCGGCACGCTTTACAAGGCCTTCACGCCGCTTATCCGGCTTCTGGACAAGGCGGAATCGCCCTTTTTGCCGGACAGGCTGGAGACGGCCTCGGGGGCTTTGGTGGATATCCTGGGCGGCAGCCGTTTCCCGGGAGCGGGAGACCTGGCCCGGGAATTGATCGCCTTCCTTCAGGCCATCAGGCGGGGTGTGGATAACCCGGATTATCACCTCCGCTGGGAGCCCCGGCCCCGGAGCGGACAGGCCCGGATCATCAACCTGAACCCCGCACCCTACTTGAGGGAACTGACCGCCAGGCTGGCAGGCGTTGTGTGCTTCTCCGCCACCCTCAATCCCCTTCATGCCATGAGCCGGATTCTGGGCGGGGAAAAGGAGGACGCCTGCCTGGCCCTGCCCTCGCCCTTCCCCCGGGAGCACCTGCTCACCCTTCAGTATGCTGTCAACACCCGCTATCAGGCACGGGAGGGCAGCCTGCTCCCCGCGGCCCGGGCCATCGCGGCGCTGTATGAAGCCCGCCCGGGAAAGGTGATTGCCTATTTTCCTTCCTTTGCTTATTTGCGCAGGGTGCGGGATGTGATAGGGACGGAAACGCCGGATATTCCCCTTGTTTCCCAGGCGCCCGGCATGGACGAATCCGCGCGTGAGGATTTCCTCAGCCGCTTCACCGGGGACGATGAGCCCCTTTTGGGCCTGTGCGTGCTGGGCGGTGTTTTTGCCGAGGGAGTGGACCTGCCGGGAGAACAGCTTATCTCCGCCGCCATCCTGGGCGTGGGCCTGCCCCAGGTGAACCGGGAGCGGGCCCTGTATCAGGCCCGGATGGAGGAAGCCTACAAGGACGGCTTTGGCTTTGCCTACCGCTATCCCGGTATGCAGAAGGTGTGCCAGGCGGCAGGCAGGCTTATCCGTTCAGAGCATGACCGGGGGGTGCTGCTGCTTTTGGACGATCGCTTCACCCAGCGGGGCTACCGGGAACTTCTGCCTGAGCATATAGCGATGGACCGGGTACATTCCATTGCGGAGATACATGACACTGCCCGGGATTTCTGGGGGAGCGCCCCCAAGGAGGAGCCATGACCAGACTGCCCCAACGCCACCTGGGGGAGGTGGAGCGAAAGCTGCTCACCCTCTATGCGCTTCGCGCCCTTGGCCCCTGCACCAACCTGCAGCTTATCACCTTCATGGGAGAAACCGAGGTGATGAACTATTTTGACCTGCAGACGGCGCTGTATGAACTCCTGAGCGGGGGGCTGATTGACCGGGCTCCCATGAAAGGGGATGAGCGCTACACCCTGACCCGGGCCGGGGAGGGAGCCATCGCCCTGTTCGCCCAGCGGGCTGTCACCCGGGATACAGACACCATTGATGAAAAGGCCCCGGCCTACAGGGCCCGCTGGCAGAGGGAAAGGGAGGTTTTTGCCGGGATCAGCCATGAGGGGCAGCATGAATACCATGTGTCCATGGGTATTTCAGACGGTGAGATGCCGTTGATGCGCCTGGACCTGTCCCTGCCCACTGCCGCCCTGGCCGAGCGCTTCCGCGCTGCCTGGCAGGAGGAGGCCCAGGGCATCTACGACCATGTCCTGCGCCGCCTCTCAGGTGAGGAGGGGGTATGAGCGTCTGGGGCGTCCTGGTGGCGGCCGGCAGCGGAATAAGGCTGGGGGCCGGTATAAACAAGGCACTTCTGCTTCTGGGAGGTGAAGCGCTGTTCTGCCACGGCTTCAGGGCACTCAAGAGGGTTTGCGCCGGCGTGGTGCTGGTCATCCGGCCGGAGGATCAGGCAGAGGTGGAAGAAGCCCTTCTTCACGGCGGCCTTCAGGCGGACAGGATGGCCTATGGCGGGGAAACCCGCCGCCAATCGGTGGAGAACGCCCTGGCCCAACTTCCGGCGGATGCCCAAATCGTGCTGGTACATGATGCCGCCCGGCCCTTTGCCGGAGAAGGGATGATGCGGGAGGTGATCCGCAAAGCCCATGAAGCGGGCGCGGCGGTGCCGGCCTTGCCCATGACTGACACCCTGAAAAAATCCCGGGGGGAGTTTATTGCCGGCACCCAATCCAGGGAAGGCCTCTACGCTGTGCAGACCCCCCAGGGCTTCCGGCGGGATATCCTGGAACGGGCCTACAAGGAGTGTTCCGACGCCCTCACGGACGATGCCGGGCTGGTGGAGCGCTTGGGCCTGCCCGTGGCGCTGGTGCCTGGCAGCCGACACAACATTAAAATTACGCTGCCGGAGGATTTTTCCATGGCAGAAAAATTGATGCGCATGCCCCCACGTGTGGGCCTGGGCTATGATGTGCACCGCCTGGTGGAAGGCCGTGCGCTCATCCTGGGCGGGGTGACCATTCCCCATGAAAAGGGCCTGATGGGCCATTCGGACGCGGATGCCGCCCTCCACGCCCTGACGGATGCGCTGCTTGGCGCATGCGCCCTGGGGGACATCGGGGGGCACTTTCCCGATACCGACCCGGCTTACAAAGGCATATCATCCTTGGCATTGCTGGAAAAAACCGTGGCACTGCTGCAGAAAAAGGGATTCACCCCCCTTTCGTGCGACCTCACCATCCAGGCCCAGCGCCCCAAGCTGGCTCCCCACCTTCCCCGGATGCAGGCAAACATCGCGGCCGCCCTGGGCGTCTCCCCTGGCAAGGTGGGCCTCAAAGCCACCACCACTGAGGGCCTGGGCTTTGTGGGCCGGGAGGAAGGCATCGCAGTTCAGGCGGTGGCGGTGGTGGAGGAATGCCGTTTGTAGCACGGCGGGGTTTATGATAAAATAAATCAAACTTTCGGGCGTGAATTGATCCCGCAAAAATTGAACGGAGGAAAATCATATGCTTCTGGATAATCAAGTGTGGCTGGGCACATCCCAGGAGGGCCGGGTCACCATGCTGCCCCAGATGGCCAACCGCCACGGGCTGATCTCCGGCGCCACCGGCACCGGAAAAACTGTCACCCTGCAGGTGATGGCGGAGGCTTTTTCCCAGATGGGCGTTCCCGTGTTTATGGCGGATGTAAAGGGAGACCTGGCTGGGCTGGTCAAGCCGGGCGAAATCAACGACAAGATCCGGGAGCGCCTGGAACTATGCGGCGTTGAGCACTTTACCCCCCAGGGGAACCCGGTGACGCTTTGGGATGTGTATGGCACTTCAGGCCACCCCGTGAGGACCACGGTGAGCGAGATGGGGCCGCTGCTCCTCGCCCGGATGCTGCAGTTAAACGACACACAGGCCGGCGTCCTGAGCATCGTATTCCGGATTGCGGACGACGAGGGCTTTTTGCTGACTGACCTCAAAGACCTCAGGGCGATGCTGGCTTACTGCGGCGACAAGGCGGGAGACTACACCCTGCGCTATGGCAACATCTCCAAGGCCTCCGTGGGCGCCATCCAGCGGGCTGTTGGGGTGCTGGAAGACCAGGGGGGGGACCAGTTCTTTGGCGAGCCGGCGCTGGACATCGCCGACTGGTTTGTCAGGGATGAAGAAGGCCGCGGGATGATCAACATTTTGGCGGCCGACAAGCTTTTCTTAAGGCCTTATATGTACTCGGTGTTTATGCTGTGGATGCTGGGGGAACTTTACGAGCTTCTGCCTGAACAGGGGGACAGCGAGCTGCCCCGGATGGTGTTCTTCTTTGATGAAGCACACCTGCTGTTTGAGGACTGCCCCCGGGAACTCCTGAACAAGGTGGAGCTCACCATCCGCCTTATCCGCTCCAAAGGGGTGGGCGTGTTTTTCATCACGCAGAATCCAGCGGATGTCCCCTCCACGGTGCTGGGCCAGCTGGCTGCCCGGGTGCAGCACGCGCTGAGGGCCTTCACCCCTCAGGAACAGAAAGTAATCAAGACGGTGGCACAGACCTTCAGAACCAACCCCGCCTTTGACATGGAGCAGGCCATCACCGAGCTTAAGACCGGGGAAGCGCTCCTGTCCTTCCTGGATGAGAAGGGAGCCCCCGGCATCACCCAGCGGGCCGTCATCCTGCCGCCCCAGTCCGCCATCGGTGCCATTTCTGGTACCCTGCGGCAAAACATCATCGACACCAGCGAGCTAAAGGACAAATACGACCAGATGTTTGACCGGGAGAGCGCCTATGAGATGCTGGCTGCCAAATACGCCTCCCAGGGCGTGACCGGTACTGCCCGGGTGATCCTGGAAGAGGGCCAGGGCCTGGTGGAAGAAGTGGCGCAGACAGGCACCGAATCCTTCAAAACCACTTTCACGGTGTTTGATCCGGCCACTGGGCAGTATGTCCAGCGCCAGGTGGAAGCACCCATGGCGCCGGAGCCCGTGGTGACGCCCCATCAGGAGGCGGCCCCAGCCCCCGTGCCCCAGAGCGTGCGCAAAGTGGAACAGGCGCCTCCGCCGGTGCTGGTCTACAACCCCCAGACCGGCCAGTATGAGCCCCAGCAGGTGGCGGCAGTCCGGGAAGCGGCCCCGGTGAAGGTGGAGAAGGAAGCAAAAAAAACCACCCGCACCGTCAAAACCATTGGCGAGAAGATGCTGGACAACTTCACCCGCTCCACCGCCTCCGGCGCCGGGTATACCATGGGCCGCACGCTGTCCCGGGGGATCCTGGACATCCTGGGCATCAAGTGAGCCAGACAAGACAGGAGGCGAAGCCATGCGCATTGGCATTCTGACCAGCGGGGGCGACTGTCCGGGCCTAAACGCCGCCATCCGCGGCGTAGCCCGGGCCGCCTACCAGACGCTGGACGCGGAGATCATCGGCATCCGTGCCGGCTACCGGGGCCTGATCGACGGGGATTACCAAATCATGGAGCGCCATCAGTTCTCCGGGATCCTCACCCTGGGCGGGACCATCCTGGGCACCAGCCGAACCCCCTTCCGCAATATGCGGGTGGTGGAAGAGGACAACGTGGACAAGGTTTACGCCATGAAGATGAACTACAAGGCCATGAGGCTGGACTGCCTGGTAGCCCTGGGGGGCAACGGCACCCACAAGACGGCCAACCTTTTGAGCGATGAGGGGCTGAATGTTATCGGCCTTCCCAAGACCATAGACAACGACATCTTCGGCACCGACTTCACCTTTGGCTTCCACACGGCAGTGGATATCGCCACGGATGTCATCGACCGCATCCATACCACCGCTGCCAGCCACAGCCGCTGCATGGTTATCGAGATCATGGGCAACAAGGCCGGCTGGCTGACGCTCTACGCCGGCATGGCAGGCGGGGCGGATGTGATCCTTTTGCCAGAGATCCCCTATGATATCGAACGGGTAGCGAAGGTGCTGGATGACCGGGCCAAACTGGGCAAATTCTTCACCATTATCGCCGTGGCCGAAGGCGCGATGAGCCAGGAAGAGGCGGCCATGAAAAAGAAGGAGCGGGAAGCTGCCCGGATGGAGCGCGAGTTCTATAATGTGTCCCAGCACATCGCAGCCCAGCTGGAAAAGCTGACCAATGTGGAGTGCCGCACAGTCATTCCCGGCCACATGCAGCGCGGGGGCAGCCCCTGTGCCTATGACAGGGTGCTGTCCACCCAGTTTGGCGTACACGCGGCGCATCTCATCAAGCAAGGGCAGTTTGGTGTAACGGTGGCCCTTGCGGGCCAGCAAATCACGCAAAACCGCCTGGCCGATATCGCTGGTGTCCCCAAACCGGTGGACCCGGAAAGCCAGATTATCAGGGCCGCCCGCAACATCAATATTTCCTTCGGCGACTAAGGCAGAGGCCTTCCGCCCCAGCGCCGCCCGCCGCATGAAAACCATCACGGCGGGCGTTATATCCTGTGGAAAGAAAAACAGGAGGAAACCCTATGTGGATTTGCAGCCGCTGCCAGACAGCCAACAAGGAGGGCTACAGCCAGTGTGTGCAGTGTTCGGCCCCGCGTAACGCCAGGCGTTTTGGCGCTGGCACGCCTGTTTCGGCGCCCAGTGTACAGACAGCCTCGCCTGAACGGCGGATGCAGCAGCCTGATACTGGCAGCCAGGAGCTCCCGCCCCCGCCCATAACCAGGCGCCAGGCAGTGCCTGCCGCCCCTCCCCGGCGCGCAAATGGCGGTTTCATCCGCTGGGTGGGCATCCTCCTGGCAGTGCTTCTGCCGGCGCTCACCGGGCTGGTGGCAGCCCTCAGGATGGATGTGATAGCTCCGGTCATCCATGGGCTTTTCTTTGGGCCTGAGGCTGTGGCGCCCGGTTTGCTGGGCCAGGTGAGTTACTGGGCCATGGCTTTTCTGGCCATGCTGCTTGTGATGGTGCCCGGGCTGGCGCTTATTGCCTTAAGCCGCCTGATGGGCCTGTCCCGCAGGGGCAGATAACAATGGCCATGCGCCTGTTTATCGCCCTGGGGCTGCCGGAGGCCTTTATCACGCTGATGAAACAGGCAGAGGAAGTTTTTGCCGCCAATGCCGGGAAAATCAGCCTGACCAAAGCTGAAAACCTGCACCTTACCCTGCGCTTTCTGGGCGAGGTGGCGGAAAACAAGGTGGCTGGATTGCGGCTGTTCATCCGTGGGCTTGAGCCGTATGAACCGGGGGAAGGACAGGCGGCGCTGACAGGCTACGGCTGTTTTCCCACGCCAGGCGGGCTCACCCTCTGGGCAGGGCTTGCCTGTGACCGGGCGGTTATGGAACGGGTGAAAGCGGTGGAAGAAGGGATGCGGACGCTGGGCTTTCCGCCTGCGGGACGCCTCTTTGTGCCCCATGTCACCCTGGCGCGCCGGGCCCAACTGGCCAAGCCGCTTGATGAGCTTACACCCCGCCTGCCCCTGCATCGGGAGCCCTTGCCCCTGGGAGAACCGACGCTGTTTGAGAGCCGGCTGGGGCCTGAAGGGCCCCGATACATTGTACTTGAACGGGCCTGAAACTGAACATCTCCCGGGCCAGGCTCACGGCGTATGAGGAGGGCCTGTGCGCGCAGGCCATGCACCGGAGCCCCTGGGGCATGGAGCCGGAAACCATCAGGAACCTGGACGCTTTTATCAACGCAGAAGGCTTTCTCCCCCGCCCGGGCGGTCCCCGGCATCACCATGGGATCCATCTCTCGGATTCCCGAAAAATGGCACTGGAGAAAATGAAAACCGCGATCCGGCATCCCTGGACGGAAAATTTCGCGCACAGGAACAGCCCGCCCCGGGAAACACGGGACGGGCTGTTTTCAGGCGCTTTGGTTATGGTTCCCCGTAAGCCCCGATGGCGCTGCTGGCACCGATGCGTTCCACGCCCTGGGCCAGGTAGCCTTCCATAGCCGCCCGGGTGCGGATGCCGCCGGAGGCTTTGATCTTGACCTGGGGGCCGATATGGGCTTTAAGGAGTTCAATGTCCTCCGGGGTGGCGCCGCCGGCGCCAAAGCCGGTGGAGGTCTTGATGAAATCGGCCCCCGCTTCGGTGACGCAGCGGCACAGGGAGATTTTTTCCTCATCCGTCAGGAAGCAGGTTTCTATGATCACCTTGAGCGCCCGCCCCTCGCAGGCGGCCTTCACATCCCTGATTTCCCGCGTGACGGCGTCGAAATCGCCATCCTTCACGTCCCCCAGGCTTATGACCATGTCAATCTCATCCGCCCCTTCGCCAACGGCCTGGCGGGTTTCATAGACCTTGACGGCGGTGGTGTTGTAGCCCAGCGGGAAGCCGATGACGGTGGCGACATTGAGCCTGTCACCGTATTTCTCCTTGGCCTGGCGCACAAAGCGGGGTGGGATGCATACGGCGGCCATGCCATAGTCCACGCCTTCCCGGCATATTTTATCCACTTCCTTCCA
>JAAYJP010000052.1 GCA_012522875.1 Clostridiales bacterium
ATCGGCCTTCAGGCCGGGGAGCAATTGCCCATGGGAGCGCTCATCCGCGCCACCATGGTGGCCTCAGGCAACGATGGCGCAATCGCCATCGCGGAACATATTTCCGGCTCCGAGCCAGCCTTCGTGGCTCTGATGAACGAGGCCGCCTACCGCTATGGCTGCACCCGCACCCATTTTGTCAATGCCCACGGTTTCCACGATGACTATCATTTGACCACCGCCCGGGACCTGGCCATCATCGCCCGGGAAGCGACAGAAAATGATGAATTCCGCGAAATCGCGCTATTAACCAGCTATACCCTGCCTGAAACAAATGCATCCAAGGCGCGAAGGCTCTCCAGCCAGGCGCGAAACCTCATCAACAACTCCGAGGACAGCCAATACTATTACGAGTACGCTACCGGAATCAAAACTGGCTTTACCAACCCGGCCGGTTATTGCTTTGTAGGCTCCGCCAGCAAGCAGGGGGTATCCCTGATCACCGTGGTTTTGGGCACCAACTCCGCCGGGCGCTGGACGGACACCAGGAAGCTGATGGAATATGGCTTTTCCCAGTACATCTCCACCAGTGTGCAGGAAATCTACCAGCAGAACCCGAAAATCATCTCCATTTCCAGTTACTCCCTGGATGACACGGACATGGGGCGGCTGGAACTTGACATTCGAAAGATGGACCCTGCCGCAGATGATTCGCTGGTGACACTAAAAAGTAACGCTGATGAGCAAACAAGGCTTTACAATGAGCGAACCCAGATCGACTTCACCCGCACCTTGGACGCCCCCATCGGGGCGGGCGAAGTGGTGGGCATCATGACCTATACGCCACCAGGCGGGCAGGCGGAGCCGGTGGAATACGAGTTGATAGCGGCGCGTACAGTAACACGCCGGACATCCCTTGCCCCAACGGTTGAGGAAATCTACGCCTATTCCGACGCTGATCCCAACCCCTTTCCCCGCTTTTCCCTGGAGTTCCTTTTGATTGTCCTGATCCCTGTCTTTGCGGTGATTTTGCTCTCCCAGATCATCTACCGTTTGCTCACCCGCAAGCGCAAGCCCAGAGTAAAGCAGAAGCTGACATATAAAAGCCGTTATTATCGCTAACAAGAAGCCGCCGGGGTCGCGGCAGCCCGGAATCTGCAGCTGCGCATTTGACTAAACTGCCCGCGTTGTCTCCTGTGCATGGGGATCGCGATTTTTTTCGTACACCATCCGGATACCTTTCAGGGTCAACAGCCCGTCGATATGGTCAATCACCTCCGAGCGTTGGGCAATCAGGTGCGCAAAACCCCCGGTTGCCACTACCTTGGCATACGGCTCCCCCATTTCCTCCCGCATTTGCGCAACTATGTAGTTCACCTGGCCCACATAACCGTACAGGAGGCCCGACTGGAGATTGGTGATGGTGGTGCGCGCGATGATTTTGTCCGGAATCACCATCTCAAAGTGCGGCAGTTTTGAGGTTCCCTTCACCACCGCCTCCTGGGAGAGCCTGACACCGGTGCAGATGCACCCGCCCAGAAAATCCCCCCGCCGGGAGATGGCGCCGAAACTGGTGGCGGAGCCAAAGTCAATGTAGATGCATGGCGATCCGTACAGGGCGCTGGCGGCCACAGCGTTGCAGATGCGGTCACTACCCAGCTCCCTCGGGTTTTCGTAAAGGATGTTGATGCCGGTCTTGATCCCCGGCACCACAAAAGCCGGCTCCACGCCAAAGAAATCCCGGCACATATGTTCAATGGTGAAGTTCACCGTGGGCACGACGGATGAGATCATGATCCCTTCCACCACGCTGGTTTGATGCCCCGTGTGTTGGAACATCCCCTCCATGATGATGCCGTACTCGTCCGAGGTGCTCGACAGGTTGGTGGCGATGCGCCATGACTGCACCAGCTCCGCCCCGGAGAACAGCGCTGTTTTGATGTTGGTGTTGCCGATGTCCATAACAAGGATCATGCGTCGTTTCCCTTCTGAAGGCCAGATTTTTGTATCGCAATATGAATAGCCGGGCAAACCAGCGCCGCCACCGCCGCCTCCGAAAGCCCCGCAATGACCGCAGTCCCCATGATTAAACTGACAATTCGGTTGGCGTCCAGCGCCGATAAACGATAAAACAGATACATCATCCCCAGGTAAAAAATGGTATTGGTGAGCGACCCCACCGCCGCAGCTATAGGGAGTGCCGTTTTTTTTGCCCGTGACAACGAAAGCCACCGATAGGTGAAATGCGTGAAGGTGGGCACCAGGAGCCTTGGCACAAAGCACATCAGGATGGCGAGAACGGGACTTGCTCCCAGCAAGGTGCCTGCCAGGAGGCTGGGAGGCGTCATGGACAAGCCCAGCACGCTCATAAGGCTGACCAGCCCAAAGAAAAACCCCAGCAAAAGACCTGTACCCAAGCCCAGTGTCAGGGTGCCAATGATGACCGGAACAGCCAGAATCGTGACATTGATGAACCCCAGCGGGATAAGTCCCAGCGGCGTCAGTCCCAGCAAAAAAACAAACGCGACCAGGAGCCCTGTGAGGGCCAAACGCCGGTTCTTATTTGGCTTCATAAAGTTTTCCTCCGTTCAAGTTCGCTAAGGATACCTGACGATTGCAAGTGGTTTCAGTTGCTGTCCGGTTCAGTGACGATACCGGCATTGTCTCATTGGTTCTTCCGAAGGTTGGGAATAGTATACCCCGCAGGTTCCGCCGTCAAGCACAGCCATGCTTATTCAAAGGTACGCTCAGAGCATTTCCGCCAGGCGTTTTAGATGAAGGGAGGCGGCATAAACCGCGTTCTTCTTCCGCCCCTGGCTTATCATCGCGTCCATGGCCTCACGCAGGGTCATCCCCGCAACCATCAGATTCACCAGCTCCGCCTCCAGCCCAATGGCCGCTTTATCCACAGGCTCAGTTTCCTGCCTGAACGGAATTTTCAACACCAGGCAGAACTCACCCCGGCAGATGCTTTCATCATTTCCAAAACGCGCTGCCACCTCGCGCGCCGTGCCGTGAAGTGTCTGCTCATGTATTTTACTCAGCTCCCGGCTGACAGAAAGCAGCGCTTGGGGATGTTCCTTGGCAATCGCATTGAGCAACTCCATAATCCTATGCGGCGATTCATAAAACACAGCCAGTTGCGATTGGCCGGCCAGGTTTTTTATCTTTTCCATCAGGTCGCTCTTTTTGCGGGGCGGAAAGCCAAAAAAGGTGAATTCCTTGTCTTCAAAGCCGCTCACAGACAAGGCCGCCGCGAACGCGCTCGGTCCCGGGACGGCAAACACCGGAAAACCGGCCTCTGAAACTGCCCGAACTACTCTGGCACCGGGATCGGAGATTGCCGGAGTCCCAGCATCGGTGACCAGGGCTATGGTCATTTCCTCCTCTGCCATGCGCTCAACGATTTTCCGGGCTTTGACCGCTTCGTTATGCTCATGGCAGCTCTCCAGCGGGGTTTTAATACCTGATGCGCTCAGGAGCTTGCGGGTGACCCGCGTGTCCTCCGCCAAAATGAGGGTGGCGTCCCTGAGCGTTTGAAGCGCCCGGGGGCTAAAATCGCCCAGGTTTCCAAGCGGCGTTGCCACTACGTACAAAGAGCTCATCACAGTTTCTCCGCCACCCGCAGCCTGGCGCTTCGCGCCCTGGGGTTTTCCTCAGCCTCGCACGCCGAGGCTGTCTTTGGATACCCTTTGGGCAGACGGACCTGCGGCTGTTTCCCGCACACGCAGACCGGCAGTTTTGGCGGGCAGACGCAACCGCGCTCCAGGCGCCTGAAGGTTTGCTTCACCACCCGGTCCTCAATGGAATGAAAGCTGATGACTGCAAACCTTCCGCCTGGCTTCATCAAGCTGACCCAGTCCTCCAGCGCCTGGGACAAGGGGGCAATCTCATCATTCACCGCGATGCGCACCGCCTGGAATGTGCGCCTGGCCGGATGGCCCTCATCCCTTTGCCGCACCGCCCTGGGGATGGCCCGGTCCACAGCCCGCACCAGGTCACCGGTGGTTTCAAAGGGGTGCTGAAGCCTTGTTTCCGCAATGATTTTGGCAATCCTGGCAGCCCATCGCTCATCGGCATATTGGTAAAGGGCATCTCTGATGGCGCTCTCTTCCTCCCTGTTGAGCCAGTCTGCCGCCGTCATGCCCTGGGAAGCGTCCATGCGCATATCAAGCGGACCCTCCCCATGGTAGGAAAAGCCCCGATCAGGATTGTCCAGCTGCCAGGAGGATACGCCCAGGTCCAGCAAAGCCCCGTCAAGCGTCACGTCATGCAGCAATGCCAGTGCATCATGAAAATTTCCCTGGATAAGTGTGAGACGTGAGTCCTCGCCCAGTCGTGCGAGGGTTGCCTTGAGCGCATCCGCGTCCCGGTCGATGCCGTACAGCCTGCCCTGACCGGCAAGCCTCTCAAGAATCCCCGCACTGTGGCCGCCCCCGCCGATGGTGCCATCCGCGAAAGTACCTTCGGGGTTGATGCCCATCGCTTCCAGCGTTTCCTCATACAGGACGGGCAAATGATGATAATCCGGGACTTGGTTCACGCCTTCAGCTCCTCTATGCGCCGGGCGATGGATTTAAGCATTTCCGTGTTGATGACGATTTTGTCCCGCTCCTGCTGCACCAGATGCTCCGGAGCCTTGGCTGCAAAACCAGGATTCTTCAGCTTCCCTTCGCCCCTGTTGATCTCCGCCTGAAGGGTGGCGGCCTCCTTCTCAAGCCTTGCCACTTCCTTGCCAATATCCACCAGCTCGCCCAGCGGGATCAGAATCTCCCCCACCGGGCAGACAGCGGATACGGTCTTCTCGTCCAGCTGTTTGTCCTGGGGGATGAGCACTACTTCTTTGGCCCCTGCCAGGCGCTGGAGGTAATGGGCAGCGGCCGCGACAGGCGCAGCCCAGCCCTCAGCCGCCTTGATATACAGGTTAGCCCGCTGCCCTGGCTGCACCTTCATCTCCTGCCTTAATGCCCGGATGGCGCGGATCATGTCCATCACACCGTTCATCTGTGCCTCTGCCTCAGTAAATCCGAACTCGTCGCTCACCTCCGGCCAGGGAGCCAGCATACAGGATTCCCCCTGGAAGCCCGGCAGAAAGGCATAGACAGTTTCCGTCAAATAGGGCATAAAGGGATGAAGCAATCTCAGAAGCGTTGAAAGCACATGGCTCAACACCCCCCGAACCTGGGCCTGCCGCCGGGCCTCACCGCCAAACAGGTCGCCTTTTGACAGCTCGATATACCAGTCACAAAACTCATCCCAGGCAAAGTCATACAGGCTTTGTGCAGCCAGCATCAGGTCGCCGCCCTCAATTTGTTGGGATACCTTGCTGATGGCTTTGTTTGTCCGGGAGAGAATCCACTTGTCCGCAGCGCTCAAGCCCTCAAGGTTTAGGGGTTCCGGCCCCTCAAGGTTCATCAGCACAAAACGGGCGGCGTTCCAGACTTTGTTGGCGAAGTTGCGGGCAGCCTCAGTTTTTTCACGGCTGAAGCGGGAATCTGCCCCCGGGCTTACGCCAAACACCAGAGAAAAGCGCAGGGCATCAGCGCCATAGTCATCCACCAATTCCAGCGGATCAATACCGTTGCCCAAGGATTTTGACATCTTCCGCCCCTGCCCGTCCCGAAGGAGGCCATGGATAAGTACCTGGGAAAAAGGCGTCTCACCCATAAATTCAATACCGGAAAAAATCATCCGCGCCACCCAGAAAAAGATGATGTCATACCCTGTCACCAGCGCGCTGGTGGGGTAGAAATAGTCCAAATCCGGGGTTTTTTCAGGCCAACCCAATGTGGAGAAGGGCCAAAGGGCGGAGGAAAACCAGGTGTCCAGCACATCCTCGTCCTGCAGAAGCCTGCTTGACCCGCAGTCCGGGCAGGTGTCCGGCGTGTCACTGGCCACGATTATTTTTCCGCAGCTTTGGCAGTACCACACCGGAATCCGATGGCCCCACCACAGTTGGCGGCTGATGCACCAGTCCTTGATATTCTCCATCCAGTTGAAATAGGTCTTGGCAAAACGCTCCGGGATAAACCGGGTATCCCCGTCCCGCACCGCATTGATGGCCGGTTCTGCCAGAGGTTGCATGCGTACAAACCACTGTTTGGAAATGAGCGGCTCTACACCCGTACCGCATCGGCAACAGGCGCCAACGTTATGGGTATAGTCCTGTACCTTGACCAGCAGCCCCTGGTCCGCCAGATTTTTCAGAACCTTCTCCCTGGCGTCCAGGCCAGTGAGTCCGGCGTAATCTGCACCGGCAGCCATATTCATGGTGCCATCATCATTCATCACCCGGAGAATCTCCAAACCCTGCCGCTGCGCCACATCAAAGTCATTGGGGTCATGGGCCGGCGTCATCTTGACCGCACCGGTACCAAATGCCATCTCCACATAGCTGTCTGACACCACGGGAATCAGCCTGCCCGTCAGCGGGAGACGCAGGAGTCTGCCCACCAGGTGGGTGTAACGGCTGTCTTCCGGGTTCACGGCCACACCGGTATCTCCCAGCATCGTTTCAGGACGGGTGGTAGCCACCACCAACCCCTCGCCGCCGTCTTCGGCCGGGTAGCGGATAAAGTACAGGTGGGCCAGCTTTTCATCGTACTCCACCTCAATATCAGACAGGGCTGTACGGCAGACCGGGCACCAGTTGATGATGCGCTCGCCCTGATAAATGAGCGCTTTCTCATACAGCCTGACAAACACTTCCCGGACCGCACGGGAGCAACCCTCATCCAGGGTAAAGCGTTCCCGGCTCCAGTCACAGCTGGCGCCCATGCGGCGCAATTGCCGGGTGATATGCCCGCCGTATTTCTCCTTCCACCGCCAGGCGCGCTCCAAGAAGCGCTCACGCCCCAGTTCTTTTTTACTGGTGCCTTCCTTTCCCAGCTGCTCCACAATCCTGGCCTCCGTGGCTATGGAAGCGTGGTCGGTGCCTGGCAGCCACAGGGTGGCGTCTCCAAGCATCCGGTGATAGCGGATCAAAATGTCCTGCATGGTGGTGTCCCAGGCGTGGCCCATATGAAGCTGCCCCGTGATGTTCGGCGGAGGCATCACAATGCAGTAGGGTTTTTTATCAGGGTCCCGCCTGGCTATGAAAGCGCCGGAAGCCTCCCAGGCGGCGTAAGTCTTCTGCTCAATCTCCTGGGGGTTATAGGTTTTATCCATCATAAATGCCTGTTGCGACATACTCTCCTCCTAAATAAACAAAGGGCGCCGCGTCCTGAAGGACGGGCAACCCGTGGTACCACCTTGCTTCGCGGCGTTACCGCCGCCTCTTACGCTGTATGGGGCGAACCCCGGCGGATTCCCGCCCTCCCTCGGAAGCGACCTTCCACAGCTTTCACCCGGCGCGTTCCCAGCCATGCCGCGCCTCTCTTGTGGGCTTATGCCGCGTACTCCTCTCCCTCAACGGGGTTTTACTGCTGGTTTAGGCCTTTTTCTTATCGTCCTTCATGACGATGACCTGGCGGCCATTGTAGGTGCCGCAGTTTTTGCACACCCGGTGGGCCAGCTTCATCTCGTGGCACTGGGGGCAGGATACCAGCGTAGGAGCGGACAACTTATAATGTGTCCGGCGTTTGCGCCCCCGCGCTTTGGAAACTTTGCCTTTTGGCAGGGCCATGGTTACACCTCCTGATCCTTTGTCAGCAACTGCTGCAGGGCCGAAAAAGGATGCGCTTGGGGCAGATCCTTCTGGCTGTCTTGTTCGTCATCCCCTGCTGCGCCCTCGGGCATCCCCTGGCATCCTTTCCCGCACAGGAAACGGATGGGCAGGGCCAGCATCGTCAGGGTCAGCGCAAGGGGGTTCATTTCCACCTTGGAGCCGGAAAATGAGAATTGCTCGTCCCAGGCTTCCGCGCCGTCCTCTGGCATCGCGCTCTGGGTTCGCAGCAGGCTTTCATCAATGCCCACTGCGATGGGATGTACAACGGGCTCCAGGCACTTGGCACAACTGGCGTGAGCTTTGGCATACAGGGTGCCCCTGAGCAACAGCGCGTCATCCACCATGGTATAAGTGCCTTCCAGCACTACCGGCTCATCAAAGCGGATTTCCTCACCCAAAACCTCCTGGGGAGAGAGGACTTCCTCATGCCGGAAGGGGAACGATTCCCCTGGAGATCGCAGGGCTGTGGTTACATCAAGCGTCATGGCGCACACCCCCGAGGCGAACGCAAGATATTATACAAAGGGAGCCAGGCCTTGTCAAACCTTTCTTCAGGTTTCTCCCTCCCCCGCTTCATGTTGCCCCCCGGCGGGATCGTTTACCGGCGCAATGATCACGCGCCGGTTAGGATCCTCACCCTCAGAATGGGTGGCTATACCCGGGAATGATTGCAGGGCGCTGTGCAAAATCCGGCGCTCATAGGGGTTCATGGGTTCCATGCGGACGCGTCGGCCGGTGCGCTTGGCGCGGTTAGCCATTCGGTTGGCCAGCCGCACCAGGGCGTCCTCCCGGCGCTGGCGATAGCCTTCTGAATCCAGGTTCACCCGGATATACTCCTCCCGATTGTGGTTAACCTTCAGGCTGGTGAGGTACTGGAGCGCGTCCAGCGTCTCCCCCCGGCGTCCAATCAGGATACCCTGGGCATCCCCTGCCATGTTGGCCAACACATTGCCCTCTTCATCCCGGGAAACATGCACCGCCACGGGAACGCCCATCAGCCCTGTCACATCCTGAAGAAACTGTTGGGCAATGCCCTCAGGCGTACCTGCCTGTGCCTGCCGGGCCGGCTCCGCGGGCGCTGCTGGCGCCATGGGGCGGGGTGGGCGCTTTTCCCTGGCCGGCTTTTCCGGGGTTTGAGCCTCAGAAGCAGTGCTTTCCGCCGCTGGCTTTCTTGGCTTTCGCTGGCGTTCTGGTTTTTCCTGGCTGATCCCGGGCTTTTCCCGGGAGTCAATCCGGGGAGCCTGCGCCTGGAACTGCGGTTTGGGCCGCAGAGCGCTTTTCTCGGTGAGAGAGTCCCTGAACAGTTCCTGGGTGGTGCCCATGGTTTCCTCGCCGCCCTTAAGCGTCAGGAGAACCCTGGCCTCCCGGCTGCCAAACAGGCCAAAGAGCCCCTTGGAGCCCTCCTCCAATATCTCCACACTCACATCCCCGATGGAAAGGCCGTTGGCAGACAATCCCGCGGAAATCGCATCCTCGACCGTGCGGCCGGTTGCTTCATATGATTTCATTTAATTGTTCCTTCCTGGTGAATCACGCCCGAAGCCCTCTGCTCCTTCCTGTCAAAATACTGGTTGATCAGGAATGTCATCCCGGTGGCCACCAGGTTGCTGGTCACCCAGTAAAGCGCGAAGCCGGCGTTGCTTGTAAGGCAGATATAAACAGAAAACAGCGGGAAAAAATACTTCATGAAGTTGCCCATACCAGGCGACTGGGCGCCGGAAGCGCCGGCGGCCTGAGTCTGAGGCTGGCCGGACATCTGCGGATTGATCTTGGTCATCAGCAGCTGTGAGGCGCCTGCCATCACCGGCAGGATCAGCAAACCGTTGAAGATCTGGTATATGGTGACAGAGAACAGGAAAAAGTTGATGTTCGCCCAGCCAGGCATCGGCTGAATCTGCGCCACATAGGTGGGCATGGCGCGCATGGCGGTCAGGATGTCAGGCAGCACCGCCTTGAGGCTCTCCCCGCTGGAGAAATCGAGCACCCCTGCAAAAGTAGGCACCGTGGCCTGGATATTCTCCAATATCATGCCGATTTGACCTTGGCTTAGGGATGCGTATGCGTTCTGCCAGACATCGCTGGTAATCGCCTGAATGGTGTTGGGATCAGGCGCTATGGAGGCGAAAAGGCTGTCTGCCATGAAGATGTTCTTCACCCACAGCCAGGATTCATAGATTGGCGTCTCCCCCTGGAGGAAGGTGAAAACTTGCTCCACCACCCTTTCGTTGGCCACATTGCGCATGGCGCCAAACATGGCAAACAGGATAGGCATCTGGATAAGCATGGGCAGGCAGCCCGAAAGGGGGCTGTAATGCTCCTTGCGCATCAGTTCCGACTGCTTTTGCTGAAGCTTTGCTTTGTCGTTGGCGTACTTCTTCTGCAGGGCGTTTATCTGCGGCTGGATTTTTGCCATCTTCCGCATGCCCTTGCGGCTTTGGACATCCAAAGGCACCAGGACCAGACGGATAAGAATCGTAAAGATAACGATTGACCAGCCATGGTTGTGGACGATGGTATATATCCACTCGATGACGGCCAGAAGCACATTGGTGATTGCTGCCACTGAGGTTAGTCCCTCCTTATTACTGCATCGGGCAAATCCGGTACGGGGTCGTATCCCCCTTTGTGAAACGGATGGCACCGAAGGATGCGTTTGAGTCCGAGCCAACCGCCGCGCAGGGCACCAAAGCGCTCAATGGCGGTCATGGCATACTGGGAGCATGTAGGGTAGTACCGGCAGGAGTCCGGCAAGTGGGGGCTGATGGCCCGGCGGTAAAACCGGATGGCGGCCAGCATCAGGCGTTTCACGGGCTTTCCTTTGTAGCGTTAAGCCTGGAAAGAAGCTGCGCCATCTCCGTGCTGATATCCGCATAGCCGGCGGCAGCAGCCTGGTCCCTGGCGGCGAACACATAATTGCCCCGCTTAAGCCCCGGCATCATAAGCCTGAAACTCTCCCGCATCCTGCGCTTCACCCGGTTGCGGATGACAGCATTGCCCACCTTTTTGCTCACTGAGAATCCTGCCTGGAGCCTGCCGGCCCTGACGAAGTAGGCGGTCATCAGCGCACCGGAAGCGCGTTTGCCCCTGCGGTAGACATAGCGGAAATGCCCTTGTTTCCTGATCCTGTGGGCCTGCTGCATCCATCTCCGCCTTTCCGCATATAAAACCCGCCCCCTGCAACAGGTATGCCATCACATGGGCGGGTTTTACAGGGCATACGGGATCCGCTTTTCAGGCGGAAAGGACTTTACGGCCCCTGCGGCGGCGCCTGGCCAGCACACGGCGTCCGTTCCTGGTGGACATACGCGCGCGGAAGCCATGCTCCTTGCTGCGCTGGCGCTTCTTGGGCTGATACGTTCGAAACATCTGTGTTACACCCCTTCATTCCTGACCGGGCATGCGCATGAAGCGATGCAACCGGAATACTAACCATCATAGTATAAATTGCGCAACACCTGCTGTCAAGTGCGGAAACTTTGC
>JAAYJP010000053.1 GCA_012522875.1 Clostridiales bacterium
CCTTTCCCCCTGTGCTGATACTGTTGATTTCGTATTTTGAAAGCCGATTACAGCCTCGCGCGGCTGTCTTCAGCAGAAGGGGAGGGCGCCCGGAGGCCCCTCCCCGGTGTGGTCAGAACGCTGCCTCTTTATTCGCCCAGCAGTTCAGAAATGGATTTCATACCGTCCACGGTGATGAAGGAGGTGGCTGCGTCAGTGTAATTCTTGACATACTTGGCAAACGCCATGCCGTCAAGGCCGATGCGCTGGGCATTGGAGTAGTCTACGCCGCCAGAGATGGGGACATCGATACGCTCGGATTCCATGGCCTCCAGGAAGGCATCACGGGTGATTTCCTTGTCAGCCAGGCGGTTGACGCCTTCCATGAACACCTTCACAGCGATAAAGGAAGACATGGAGTACGCGGAGATGCTGTAAGCAGTGGCCGCTTCCTGAGTAATATAGCCTTTTTCCGCGCCCCAGTTCAGGACATTGAGGAACTCGGCGATGTCGGCGGCCTGGCGCTCTGTCTGGGCAGCGGGGTCGATAACAACCCAGGCGCCGCCATAGATATCCCCGGCGTCTTCTTCATTGGCAACTTCGGGGACAAAGGTTGGGGCCACGTTGACATAGGAGACGATGACGGGGATGCCGCGGGTTTCGGGGTTCTGCTGCATGGCAGTGTAGATGCCGTTGAAGTAGGGCTGGTTTCCGCCGATGACCACTGCGTCAGCGCCGGCCAGCTGGGCGACCTGGCTGGTCAGTTCGTCCGCCACGGTGGTGTTCACCTGCACGCCCAGGATTTCGGGGCGATTGGATTCTTTAATGGTTTCCATCTGCATGTTCACGCCCTGGAGAATCTGGTTGCCAACATCATCTGCGGAGTAGATCAGGCCGACCTTGTTCACTTCTTCTACATTGGAATCAGCGATGGAGGGCAGGTTTATGGCGCGTAGCAGCATGATGCGGCCTTCAGTGATGTAGATGGGCTGCACGGGGAAGGTGAAGCGTTCGTTGCCTTCGGCGGGCAAGTAGTACTGCAGGGCAGAGCCGGTGCCCCAGTATACGGAGGGAACGCCCGACTCAACGATATAGTCCTGGGTGGCGGCAATAATCCAGGTGCCCAGATTGCCGACCATGGAGAACACTTCATCGTCTTCCACCAGTTTCTCGATGTAGGTCTTGGCAAGGGGACCTTCGGACTGGTCATCATAGGAGACATGGTCCAGGTAGTAGCCCACGCCGTCAGCGCCCTTGGCTACACCGCCCATCACTTCATTGATATACTTCACAAACAGTTTGTAGAATTGGCTGTAGGGAACGCCCACACCGGCATATGCGCCGGCTTCGCACATGACAGAGCCGATCTTGACGGTGCCTTTGAACTGCACGCCATCTTTTTCTACAGCGTTCGTGTCAACACCGGTCTCCGCCATGGCACCGATTGCTGCCACGGACAGGAGCATTGCCAGAACCAGGGCCAGGGATAGGATCTTCTTCATCGTTTTTCTCCTTTTGGTTTCCTTTATTTATTTATCAAATGCGGAACCCCGCATTCAACATCGTTCGTCAGGTCTTCTGGCCGCCCAGGTAGGCCTCCACCAGGGTTTCGTCGTGAATGAGCTCGCTGGCCGGACCCTGTATTGATACACGGCCCAACTCAAGCACATAGGCATAGTCGGCGATTTTCAGCGTCTGGAATGCATTTTGCTCGACGATGAGGATGGTATTTCCCGCCTCCTTCAACTGCTGTATGATGGCGAAAATATCCCGGATAATGAGAGGCGCCAGGCCCAGGGAAGGTTCGTCCAGCAAAAGCACCTTGGGGGCAGCCATGAGTGCGCGGCCGATGGCCAGCAGCTGCTGCTCGCCGCCGGAGAGGGTATTGGCCTGCTGGCGGCGCCGCTCCTTCAGGATAGGAAAGAGGTTGAACACCCGTTCCAGGTTCTCCGCCACGATCTGGCTTTTGCTTTTGCCCTTGCGGCTCTTGATGCTGTATGTGCCCACCATGAGGTTTTCCTCCGTGGTCAGGCCCTGCAGGATCAGACGGCCTTCCGGCGACTGGATCATGCCCAGTTCGGCAATCTTGTAGGGATACATACCCCGCAGTTCATGTTTTCCGTCCAGCAGGATGCTGCCGGAATTGGCCTTGACAACGCCGGAGATGGTACGCAACAGGGTGGATTTGCCCGCCCCATTGGCGCCCAGGATGGCAACAATGCTGCCTTCCGCAACCTGCAGGTTGATACCGTTGATGGCGTCGATAGCGCCATAACTGACAAACAGATCCCGGATTTCCAGCATGGTTTTGCTCATGCGATCACCTCCAGCTCCTGGGCATCGCTGGTGCCCAGGTAGGCATCCTGCACCAGTTGGTCGTTTTGAATCTGCTGAGGCGTGCCATATGCCAGTTTCTTCCCGAAGGAAATGGCGCAGATGTGGTCGCACAGGTCCATCACCAGGCCCATATTGTGTTCCACCAGGAAAATGGTGACCCCGTAATCCTTTTGAATCTGGCGGATCAGGCGGGTGAGCTCAACGGTTTCCTGGTCATTCAGGCCGGCTGCCGGCTCGTCCAGGATGATCAGGTTGGCGCCGGCCATGAGGGTTCGCGCCAGTTCGACGCGCTTCAAAACACCGTAGGGCTGTCCCACCGGCGGCAGATCCTTGATGGCGCTCAACCCGCAGTACTCCAGCACCCGGTTTGCGCGTTGCTTGATGACCATCTCTTCCTGCCGGACCCGCCTTGTATTGAAAATCTGCTGCCCGAGTGAGCTGAGGTACTGGGGATGGGCCGCGATGAGCAGGTTATCCAGGATGCTCAGCTCGCCGATGACTTCCACATTCTGGAAGGTTCGCACAATGCCCTTGGTAATGATTTTATGCACATCATAGTTGTTCAGCCGCAGCACATTCCCTTCCCTGGTGCGATAGATGATATCGCCGGCAGTAGGCTTGTAAAACTGCGTGATGCAGTTGAACACCGTGGTTTTGCCGGCGCCATTGGGACCAATCAAGCCGAATATCTCTCCCTGCTTGACATCAAAGGACAGGTTGTCCACTGCCTTCAAGCCGCCAAAGGCCATGCTCAGGCCTTCCAGGCGCAGACAGACATCCTCAGGCAGGTGGTGCTCCGCCTGGCTTTCGCTCCTGAGCAGTTGGGCCTGCTTTTCTTTGAGTACAGAGCCCAGCCTGTCAATACGGGCTTGCTGGCGTTTTTCCTGGGCTTTCAAATAGGCGCCGTCCGCCTTCTTCAGAGCTTCCTCTTTATGTAAAAGCCGCTGCTCTTTGGCTGCCAGACCTTGCTGCAGCCGCTGCTGTTTTGCCAGACGGTTTTTGTCGGAAAGCCTGTTTGCGCGGGCTTTTTCAAGCAGTTCTGTGTACATCCTGTCCTGTTCATGCTGCTGCTCGGCGGTCAGATCATTGAGCTGCTGGCGCGCAGCGGGGCTTATGTCCTTTGCGTCCGGCAGCATACGGCCCTCTCGGTCCAGCAATCCTTCCTTGCGCCGCAAATCCTGGCGCAGCTTCCGGTATGCCAGTCGCTGGGCCTTGCGCAGCCCCGGCAATTTCTTCTGTAACAGCGCCTGGGCAGCATCCTGGGGGCTTGCCAGGGCCAAGCCCAGTTTGGCCAGCGGCCGCTGCAGGCGGGCTTCCAGCAAGCTCAGCTTGTGCTCCCGGCGCTCCCGGCGCTGAGTTTCCAGCAGGGTGACAGTGTCTCCAGCCAGGCGGATTTCGCCTTCCAGCTGCTCGATCTCCTCAAACAGCCTGCGGCGTTCCCGGGCGGCCGCCTTGTCACCAAAGTAACGCGGGTCAGTCTTCTTCGCCATATACATATAAGCGCCTCTTCGCTGCCAGCTGGCGGAAGGCCTGTTTGAACCGCTGGCCCAGTTGTACCAGCCCGCCGGGGTAGAACATGACAATCAGAATGATGATACTGCCAATGGTGATGTTGATTACCCAGGAATTGTCCCGAAAGAAGGGGATATCCTGCAGGAAGATGGGCGTCAAGCCGAAGACAATCAGGCAGCCCAGGAAAGTGCCGATGAGGTTCTTGGAGCCGCCGATGAGCACCGCGGCCAGAATATTAAGGGAAAAGATGATGGTGTAGTTGGTGGGGGTGGAGAACTTGAAGTAACTCATGAACATTGCCCCGGCAAACCCGGCGAAAATTGTGGACATGAGGAAAGCCAGCAGGCGGTATTTCAACAGGCTGATTCCCATGGCCTGTGCGGCGGAACTTGAGTTTTTCATAGCCAGCATCGCCCGTCCGGTGCTGGATTTCCCCAGGTTGTATGTCAGCATCATCAGCCCCACAGTGATCAACACCAGCAGGATATAGAAGGATCGCCTGGCGTCAATGGTTTTCATGTCGAAGATAGCCTGCAGGAAGGGAACCTGCGCCAGTTTGGAAAACAGGTCACGGTCGATGGCCGCCAGCCAGCTGTCAGGGTTCTGGAACAGCTGAAAAATGGGATACTTTGAGATGCTGGAACCCATGGAACCATTGGTGAACCCCAGCCAGTTGTTGAAAATCTGGTAGAAGATCTCGCTCAGGCCCAGGGTGACGATGGCCAGGAAGATGCCTTCGATGCGAAGGCTGATAAAGCCTACCGCAACGCCCAGCACCACAGACACCAGCACTGCTGCCAGAATAACGCCCAGATACGGTACCTGGGGCTGTTCCCGGATCAGGTAGCCCGCAATATATGCGCCAAGGCCCACAAAACCCGCCGTGCCCAGGCTGGCAAGCCCCGCATAGCCCAGCAGAAAAGTAAAGCCGTAACCTACAATGGAATAGACCATCACGGAGGCGAAGCCGTTCAACATGGAAGACTTGACAAAGCCAGCTCCCATGATGCTGAGCACCTGCAGCGACAGAAGCAGGATGCCAATGAAGATGAAACCGGCAAAGGGATGCTTCAGCGCCCGGCGGATGGCTGATTCAGGCTTTGCATGAAAAGTGTTTTGCATCTTATACCTTCCTGATGTACTTCTTGCCCAGGATGCCGTTGGGGAAGATGAGGATCAGCAGCAGTACCACCAGGAAGGTGACCGCGTTTTGCCACATCCCGGCATTGGGCCCCATGATGCTGGTGTTGCCGGCGAAATTATACACCAGGGGGATGATGACAGCGCCCAGGATGGGGGCGGGAAAACTGCCAAAGCCGCCCAGTACGCAGGCCAGGAAACCGAAGACCTGCGCATTACCCATCAGCGTGACGGAGAGGGGGGCGCCGGCGCCGGTAAAAAAACCACCCACTGTGGCCAGGGCGCCGGCCAGCGCCCAGGAGAAGGCCGTAATGACCCGGGTGTTGACCCCCAGCATCTGGGCAACCGTCTCATTGGCTGCGGTGGCCCGCACCCCCAAGCCCCATTTGGTATACTTCAGCGCGGCAAAGGTGGCGCTTAACAGCACGGCTGCCATAATGAAACCCAGCAGCCCCATTTCGGTAATGTTGAAGTTCATCCCAAGAAAAACAAACTGATGAATGCCCTGGGAGAAACTCCTGCCCTGGGTGTTGTAGATGACCAGGCTGTTGAAAATCACCGGGGTGACATTCACCAGAATCATCATGACCCCCATGGTGATCATCTGCTTACCCGAAGGGGTGATATGCCGCGCGCGCCTGATGAGCGCTACGTCCACCAGCATGCCAATCACAAACGCCACGACCATGCCCAGCAGCAGGCAGACCCACAAGGGCAAAGCCGTCCACTCAAGCGCGGCCCAGGTGACCGCGAAGGTGCCCACGGTGGCGATGAGACCCTGGGCGAAGTTGGTGGTGGCTGTGGTGCGGAATATCAGCACGATGCCCATGGTTACCAGGGCATACCGGCCGATCATGGGCAGGCTGTTGAGGATGGTCTGCAGGATGTCCTGAATCGTCATACGCTAACCGGCCCCCATTTGATGATGTTGGCAGCCCAGACATAGCCGATGCCGGCGGCCAGCATGCACGCCACGCTGCCGTCCTTCACCTTGCCCTGTCCAAGCGCCAGGTGCAATGAGAGAATCTGGTCAATCTGGCCGATGTGGCCGTAGTCCTCCAGGTAAATGGCCTGGTCTTCCGTCAGCCCCAGGTCTTTGAGCATGCCCAGGTGGCCGGAGCGCTTGATGTGCAGGATGGCCAGGTAGTTCAGGTCCTTGAGGGTAAGGCTGGATTTTTCCAGGGACTTCTCAATGCAGGTGACCCAGTTGCCTGCGGACACTTCGTTCAGGCGCTTTTTCATCTTCTCCGGCTCAAACAGGCGAAGGGATTTGTAAGCCTCGTCTACATTCTTACAGGTGATCGGCTCAGCTGTTCCGCCTATCCGGACCCCCGCTGTCCGGGCCAGGGAACCGTCTGAGATGATGTGGCTGCCCAGGAGGAGGTTTTTTCCGAGGTTTTTCTGAAGCAGGATGGCCCCGCCGCCAGCGCCGAGGTTATACATCATGGACATGTTCCGGTCGGTGTAGTCCAGAAAATCGCTGTTGCGGTAGCCTCCTGCCACCAGGACCGTGTTGATTTCATCGTCCGCCAGGAGCATATCCTTGGCGATTTTCATGGCGGAGACGCAGGTGCAGCAGCGATTCTGCACGTCAATGCCCCAGGCGTTCACCGCGCCGATGCGATCCTGGATATACAGCGCCGAGGTGGTCAGAGGGTATTCCTTCCATTCCTCGCCGATACACAGAATCACGTCAATGTCCTTGGGGTCAATCCCGGTGTTCTTCAGGCAGTCCAGTGCTGCCAGGGCACCCATCTCCTGGGTGCCGTCGGTGCCGGGGTCAGCCGGAATCAGCTTCTGCCTGATGCCCAGTTTTTCGCGAACGGCGCTCTCCGCCCACACCCCGTTTGTCTTTTCGGCAATCTCGGCTGAGGTCATCACGCCCTTCGGCAGGTAGACGCCTGTGCCCACAATGCCCACATGGTTCTTCATGCTGCTTTACTCCTCTGTCTGGGCGGTCTACAGCCGCATACCGCCGTCCACCTGCAACGTCTGCCCGGTGATGAAGCTGGCCTCATCTGAAGCCAGGAACAGCGCAGCATTGGCGACTTCAATGGGCTGGCCCAGGCGGCCCAGCATGGTCATGGCGGCGAACTTGTCCAGCAGATCCTGGGGCACGGTCTTCAGGATGTCAGTCATAGTGTAACCGGGGGCGATGCAGTTTACCCGGACATTGCCGCCTTTCAGTGAGAACTCCTTGGCCCAGGTCTTGGTAAGGCCGATAATACCCGCTTTAGTGGCCGCATAGTTGGCCTGGCCGATGTTGCCAAAGACACCCACGACGCTTGAGATGCTGATGATGGAGCCGCCACCCTGCACCTGCATATAGGGCCCCACATGGCGGGTGAGGTTGAAGACACCCTTGAGGTTCACATCGATCACTGCGTTCCACTGATCATCCGTCATTTTGCGGGTCATAGCGTCCTTGGTGATGCCGGCATTGTTGACCAGGATGTCGATGCGGCCGTACTTGTCCTTGGCGTAGTTGAACACCGCCTCACAGGCTGCGGTGTCCGTGACATTCAGCTTGTAGTACTCAACGCCCCGGGCCTCATAGCTCATCTCCGCCATATCACAGGCGATGACTGTAGCGCCTTCCCTGGCAAACAGCTGCGCCATTTCCCCGCCCAAACCCTTGGCAGCACCGGTGATAATCGCGACTTTTCCCTCGAGTCTCATGTCTTTTCTCCTCTTCCTTGCTATCTCTATATCAAATGAAGTTCAAACGGTTTTCACGATGACGGCCGTGCCCATGCCCCCGCCGATGCAAAGGGAAGCCAGGCCGGTTTTTTTGCCCTCGCGCTTGAGCCCGTGCAGCAGGGTGACCAGGATGCGCGCACCGGAGGCGCC
>JAAYJP010000004.1 GCA_012522875.1 Clostridiales bacterium
GGCATCCACCAGCAGGTTGACTTCGCTGCCTGAGCCCATCAGGATAAGATCTGGCTGATCAAGCTGAGATTCCCTTAGCAGGTAAGCACCCAAAGCCACCTTGCCGGCAGTTTCCTTGTACTGCGGGAGGTTTTGCCGGGTGAGCACCAGGCTGGTGGGACCCTTGGCGGTCAGCGCGATAAGCCAGGCATCGGCCGTTTCGTTGGCATCGCAGGGACGGATGACCCGCATACCCGGCGTAGCCCTGAGGGCGGCCAGATGTTCAATGGGTTGATGGGTCGCGCCGTCCTCCCCCACCCCGATGGAATCGTGCGTGAGCACATAGATGACGGGCACTTGCATGATGGCGGAGAGTCGCATCGCTGCTTTCATGTAGTCCGAGAACACAAAGAAGGTGGAGCAGAATACCCTTAGGCCACCATGCAGGGCTATGCCGTTGCAGATGGCCGCCATGCTGTGCTCCCGGACGCCAAAGCGCAGATTTCGGCCTTGGCGGTTCTCGGCACTGAAATCCCCTCCGCCGGTGATATAGGATTTGTTGGAGGGCGCAAGGTCAGCCGAGCCGCCCACCAGATTTGGCACCTTTTTGGCCAGGCGGTTGATCATATCGCCTGAACTGGATCGGGTGGCCTCAGCTTTCTCCTTGGCGAGACACACACCGCTGCCCGACACCAACTCGCCATAGGACAGCTCACTGTGCCACTGCTCCCATTCCCGGGCAAGTTCCGGGTAGGCATTCTGATAGTCGGAAAACATGGCTTCCCACTGTTGCCTGGCCTCTTTGCCGCGGCGCAGGCATTCTTCAGCGTGGGTATAGACCTCGGGAGCTACATAAAAGGGCTCACCCTGGATGTCGAGGGCTGCTTTAGTGCGAGCCAGTTCTTCCTCTCCCAGGGGCTCGCCATGAGCACTGGCCTTGCCCTGTTTAGCCTGGCTGCCAAAGCCAATGAAGGTGGGACAGATAATCAAGGTTGGCGCCGTGGCGTACTCAGACTGGCGCAGGGCTTCAAGCACCTGGCGGTAATCGTTGCCATCATCAACGCGAATAACCTGCCAGCCATAGGCCCTAAAGCGCGCGCCCACATCCTCGCGGAAGGCCAGGTCAGTGTCGCCCTCAATGCTGATCCCGTTGTCGTCATAGAGCACTGTCAATTTGCTCAGCTTAAGGGTACCGGCCAGCGAAGCCGCTTCACTGGTGATGCCTTCCATCATGCAGCCATCGCCCGCCAGTACAAAGGTGTGATGATCCACCAATGGGAAATCCGGCTTGTTGAACCTGGCCGCCAGCATGCTCTCAGCAATGGCGAATCCCACAGCATTGGCAAAGCCCTGGCCAAGGGGTCCCGTGGTGGTTTCCACGCCTTGCGTCAGCCCATGCTCGGGATGCCCCGGCGTAATGGACCCCCATTGCCGAAACAACTTTACCTGCTCAATCGGCATCTCGTATCCTCCCAGATGCAGCAGCGAGTAGATGAGCGCGCTGGCGTGCCCGTTGGAAAGGATGAACCGATCCCGGTTAGCCCAGGAGGGCGAATCCGGGTCATGCTTCATGGTGCTCAGCCACAGCGCATAGGCCATTGGAGCCATGCCCATAGGCGCACCAGGATGCCCGCTGTTGGCTTTCTGTACCATTTCGGCCGAAAGGACACGCAGCGTATTAATAGTCTTTTCCTGAATGTTCATTTATATACTTCTCCTCACCAATATTATCATAGCTTTGAATGCGGATGGTCGGACCCTTGTCCCGTGCCCAGTATCTTATCACATTCGGCCAAAACCGCACAATGTTCCTGAAGGCGGGTTTCAGCAGTATTCCTGCTGCCACTCCTTTGGTGGCATAAGTCCGCCAGCAGTGCTATAATGAAAATCGAAGTGTACCAATCAAAAGCCAACCAACAGGAGGCAACCCTATGAAAGCCATGGAGTTGGGCATTGCGCGCGCCAGAGAAACCATGAACGAAAACCTGGGCGGTCCTTTTGGCGCTGCTATCGTAGACGCGGACGGCCAGGTGGTGGCCGTTGCTTCAAACCTGGTCCTTGGCAAGCACGATCCCACCGCGCATGCCGAAATCAATGCTATACGGGAAGCTTGCCGGGCGCTTGAAACCCATGACCTCAGTGGCTGCGTACTGTATGCCAGCAGTTTCCCTTGCCCCATGTGCCTCGGTGCCATCATGTGGGCGAACATAAAGGCCGTTTACTACGGCTGCCGTCCTCAGGACGCCGCCGCCATCGGGTTCAGGGATGGCTTTATGTATGACTTCATCCGCGGCAACTGCCAGGATGCCGCTGTACTTCGCCTGGAGGAGATGCGCCGTGAGGACTGCCTTGAGCTTTTCAAGGAATACGCCGCGATGGATAAGCAGGTTTACTGATCTTCAGGTTTCAACTCGCGGGACACATGCTGTTTCAACAGTAATATGATGCTCCTGTCCATCGTCCTTCAGTTTGACGCGGACATCCTCCCGCTTGGCTGACCGGTCGGCCAGGAACCTCACATCAATAATATACACAGCGGAGCCATAACAATAGCGAATAGTAAAATCCCCAAACCGCGCGGGTACACAGGGGGACAGGATCAGGCTGTCCCCCTCTTTTCGCAAACCAAGGAAGTCTTTAAGGAACCCCTGGTACATCCAGCCGCTGGAACCAGTGTACCAACTCCACCCTCCCCTTCCCGTTATCGGTGCTTGGTATGAAATATCAGCGCTCATCACATAGGGCTCGTTTTTATACACCAGGGCGTCCTCCCTGTTGAGGGCGTGGTTAATGGGATTAAGCATTGAAAACAGGCGGTAAGAGCGTTCGCTGTCACCCATCTGCGCAACGGCGGCTGCCAGCCAGATGGCTGCGTGAGTGTATTGCCCTCCATTTTCCCGCACACCAGGATAGTATTCCTTGATATAGCCGGGGTTTTTCTCCGTCTTATTGAAGGGCGGAGTCAGCAATAGTGATACGCCTTCCTTCTGAAGTACCAGGTGATTCCAGGCAGAATCCAAGGCCTGCCTGGATTTGTCCATATCCCCGGCGCCGGAGAGGACGCTCCAGGACTGGCTGATGGCGTCTATCATGCACTCCTCATTTTCATGGGAACCCATCTTGCTGCCGTCATCATAGAAAGCCCGCAGGTACCATTCCCCGTCCCAGGCGTTTTGGTCAATACTCTCTTTAAGGGTCGCTTTCATAATTAGCAGCGAATCCGCATATGCGCCATCTCCCATGCGGCGGGCCAGAGGGATGAACCGCTGCAGCACCGCATAATAAAACCAGGCCAGCCAAACACTTTCACCCTTTCCTTCAATGCCCACCCGGTCCATGCCGTCATTCCAATCGCCGCCGCCAATCAGCGGGAGCCCATGTTCACCCAGATTGGTGCGCCTGATAGCCCGCTTGCAGTGCTCATAGAGGGTGCCGGTTTCCGGCGACACCTCCGGGGTGAACATCATATCGTGCTGGCCATCGGCCAAAACAGGCCCTTGGATAAAGGGGGTCACCTCTGAGAGAATGCCCAAGTCGCCGGTGGCCTCAATATATTCAGCCGCCACATAAGGCAGCCAAAGCAGGTCATCGGTGATTCTGGTTCTGACCCCCAAGCCAGTCGGCGGATGCCACCAATGCTGTACATCTCCCTCCGGGAACTGCCGCGAGGAGGCAATCAGAAGCTGTTCCCTTAATATATCCGGTCGCGTATGTACCAACGCCATGGCGTCCTGCAACTGGTCGCGGTAGCCAAAAGCGCCACCGTTTTGATAAAACGCGGTTCGTGCAAACATTCTGCAAGCGATTGTTTGATAGAGAAGCCACCCGTTGAGCAAAATATCGGCAGCCCTGTCAGATGAAGATACCTGGACCTTGCCCAACTGACGCTCCCAATACGCCCTTACGCCGCAAAATTCCTGCTCAACCTCCTGAGGGTTCCGGTACTTGTCGCACAGGGCGGGAATGGCATCATCCTTTCCATAGCCCAGGCCAAAAAGCAGCTTGCGGCGTTCCCCCATCGCCAGCCTCACGGATATCTGGATCACCCCGCAGGAATCAAGCCCCGCCCCCGTGGCGTTTGAAAGGCTTCCTTCAGCCTTTAACGGCTGCTGTATGCTGCCGCCGCGGCCGAAAATCTCCTGTCGATCGCCCGTGTAACCAACCACGCGCTCGGAAGAATAGATAAATGCCCGATACCCGCGATATTGCTCATTATAGACGTTTTCCGCCGCCAGATACTCCCGCGCGTTGTTAAAGGAGGTGACAATATAAGGATTTGTGCTGTGGCGGTTCACGCCCAGCACCCACTCAACATAGTAAGTCAAAGTCAGGCTAAGTTCACGCCCCGCGTTGTTCTCCAGTTCCAGTTCCCATACCTTGACCGGGTTATCTACGGGAACAAAAACGCACAATTTCTGGGCCAGTCCGCCCTCCTCCCGGGAGAATACGGAGTATCCAAACCCATGCCGCACCCTGTAAACGCCGTCTGAACGGCCAAGGGAGGCCGTAGACATCACCCGCCCGGTCATGTTGTCCCGGATATAAATCACCTCAGCTGCCGGATCACTTACCGGGTCGTTTGACCATGGGGTAATCTTGTTCTCCCGGCTGTTGAATGCCCAGGTATGCCCAGCGCCTGTCTCAGACACGGTGAAGCCGAAGTTCCGGTTCGCGATGACATTAATCCACGGAGCCGGCGGACGGTTGTTCCCTTCCAGGATGATCTCATACTCACTGCCGTTTCGGGCGAATCCACCAAACCCGTTAAAAAACTCCAGGTCTGCCTTTGCATCTGGCAATCCGAATCCCTCCTGTGTCCTGCCCTCAGCGGGCGGTACTACTCTTTCTGAAATAGATGCCTGTCTCCGCAGTAAAGACCACGCTGGCCGCAGTATACAGTAAATCAGTATCCGAAGGGCTCAGCTCATATGAATGAAGGAAATGAATACCCGGCTTCTCTCGTCCACTGTCAAAAATTTTAAGCGTGCTGGTCATTCCGGCCAGCATCTCACCCAACTCGTTCATATACCCGTACCTCCCTTCGGCCAGAATAATCAGATCAGTTCGCACCAAGTTTATACCCATGTACTCATAGATCTTCAGCGCATCCCTGACCAGCCCTGCATCGTCTGTAGACCTAACCACCAACAGCATGATTGGGTTATCACCTGATATGCCAAAACGCCATAGTCCGCGCTGCCCGCTCCAGTTGCGCCGGATGTTCTCAGCCGGTCCCCTGTAATGTCTGAAGGGATAGTAAATCTGCCGGATGATATTCTGAAATGCGCGATACTGGCTGCCCGTCATGTCCAGGTATTTCAGTTCTATCCTGCTCTGCTGGCGGAAGCGCTCAATGGCGTCCTCCACGCGGTAAGGAATGGAGAACTTGTCACAGGCGGCTATTGCCTTCCCATAATCCGGGAAGAGGCCGCTAAAGAAGGTCACGGTGGCTTCCTCCCCCATCCTGAGCGTCAGATGCACCTGCAGACTCATGATAGGGTCACTGGAAAAGTCAGTGCTGTTGGACAGAGGTGCACCATCCCGGATAACCTGAGGGTTCCTGAGGGTATTGTTTCGGCCGACAAAATGAACGCGGCTGGTTTCGTGAGCCAGAGTTTCTTCAATCCGGGCGTTCCCTCCCAGCATATGAAGGGCACAGAGTCCCTTCCCCTGGCCTCCCCGCCGCCGTGAGATCAACGCACGCCGTTCCGGGAGATATTCTGACTCGATGAACAGTTTGTTGAATGCCGGGTGACTGGACTCCGCTGCCTGGGTATCAAGCGCTGTCTCCAAAAAGCTGGTAATCTCCAATTCCCGTGTACGCGTGGATAAGTTCTTCAGTTTCACTCGCCTCATTTCCAGGCTGTCATCCGGCGCCATGCTCACCGCCATGGAGGTGGAAATACCCTTGTCCTGGCGCAGGAACTCAGCCTGATGGGCCGAGAAGATCACCTGGTATTTGTCCGGCTTGACCCGCGTAGGGTGGAAGGATGCGCTCCAATAGGTATTTAGGCTTGAATCCCGGATATAAATATAATGCCCGGTATCAGCCAAGGTGTCAGGACGCCAGCGATAGAGCATCGTGTCCTGCCAGACGCTGAATCCATCGCCATCTGATGTCACCAGCATCGAATA
>JAAYJP010000001.1 GCA_012522875.1 Clostridiales bacterium
AAGGTGCTCCTGGCCTCAAATGACCTGCCCCCGGTGATCTACGGCGCGGGCTACAACCTGCTGGATCTGGCGCTGGCCAATGATTCTCTGGTGGATCTCGCCCCATATGTGGACGCCGACCCGGACTGGAAGGCCATGTACAACGGCAAGGCGCTGGAAGTCAACTCCCGGGACGGGAAGCTCTACGGCTCCTCCGCTGAGGGGAACACCATCGGCTACTTCTACAACAAGGAGCTCTTTGAAAAAGCCGGCATTGCAGGCCCCGCCATGACCTGGGACGAGTTCTTTGCCCAGCTTGAAACCCTGAAAGCCGCCGGCATCACCCCGCTGTCCATGGACACTGCCGACAGCGCCTGGGTGACCAGCCTGTGGATGGGCGCCCTGATCGCCACCAGCGGGGAGGCCGGCCAGGCATTCATGGCGCAGATGATGCCCGATGACTACAACACCCCTGAGGTGATAGCCGCCCTGACCCATATCCAGAAGATGTTCCAGGAGTACACCACGGTGGACGCGGTGGGCGGCAAGTATGAGAACGCCGCCAACGCCTTTCTCTCCGGCCAGACGGCGATGATCGCCAACGGCCCCTGGATGATCGGGGATTTCTCCGACACCACCAAGGCGCCTGAGGGCTTTGCCGAGAAGGTGGGCGTGGCCATCTATCCGGAGGGCTTCGCCTATGATGAGCCCATTCAGGGCTACCTGGTCACCCGGCAGGATGACCCGGAGGTGGAGAAGGCTGCCGTGGAGATGGTGAAGTTCTTCACCAGCGCCTATGCCCAGACCGTGGCATTGGAGAACCAGGGCATGCTGCCCGCTTCCACCAATGTGGAAATCACCCAGGCCGCCAAGGACCGCTACCCCCTGCTGGCGGAGTTTGTCCAGGCGCTGGAAGGCGCCACCATCCGCACCGCCACCACCCAGGCCACCATGTACCCCAACCTGCTGGACATCATGAGCGCGGAGTTGCCCAACCTGGCAAGCGGCGCCATGACCCCGGATCAGTTCGCCCAGGCGCTCACAGACGGCGCGGCCAGGAACAAATAAAACATGATCCCTAAAACACTTCGGGGGCTTTCCGCAAAGAAAGCCCCCGAAGCCCGATACCCCCTGATTTCCTGAATGGTTGTAGGAGGTGATGGCATGGCGCGGCGCCAAGCCGGCTGGATTGCCCTGTTTCTTCTGCCCACGGTGGCTTTGTTTTTGGCCATTTACGCGGTGCCCCTGGGCATCACGCTGTTTACCTCGCTGTTTGACTACCGGCTGTTTCCCAGGCGCATGGATTTTGTGGGGTTTGGGAACTATGTGAGCCTGTTTACCCAGGACACGCAGTTCCACCGGGCGCTGCTGAACAACCTGGCCTGGATCCTCCTGCACACCACGGTGCACATCGCCATCGGCGCTATCCTGGCGCTGGCGCTCTACAAGAAGCCCCGGGGCTGGAAGGCGGTTCGGGTGATCTACATGGTGCCCTCCATCATCTCCAACGCCGCCGTGGCCATGATCTTCGCCAATATCTATAACCCGGCCTACGGCGTGCTCAACTCCTTTTTAAGGGGCATGGGGCTGGCGGAACTGCAGCGCAACTGGCTGTATGACCCGGCCACATCCTTCCTCTCCGTGACCATGATCTGGACACTGTTTTCCGGCTACAACACCACGCTGATCCTCTCCCAGGCCTTAAGCCTGGACGACAGCGTGATTGAGGCCGCCAAGGTGGACGGCGCCAGCCGGCTTCAGCAGGATTTCCTGATCGTTCTGCCGCTGGTGAAGCCCATGATCGCCACCACCATGATTATGGCGGCCACCTACATGCTGCAGATGTTTGACCTGATCTACCTCACCACCCGGGGCGGCCCGGGGGTCACCACCACCAACCTGCCCCTGTTGCTGTACAAAACAGCCATGACGGAGAACAACTACGGCTACGCCAACACCATCGGCGTGGTCATTATTCTCCTGGGCGTGGTGTTTATGACGCTGATCAACCGGGTTCTGAGAACCCGGGAGGGCTGAGCCATGACGGATAATACATCCGGCAGGCGGCAGGACAGCGGCCCAAAGGACAAGCGCCCCTTTTATGCCAAACTGCCGGCTTACCTGTATATGCTTGTGTGCGCACTGGTGGCGCTGTTTCCGATATTGTGGGTGATCATGTCTTCCTTCAAGACCAACGCCCAGATCCTCACCAGCGCC
>JAAYJP010000054.1 GCA_012522875.1 Clostridiales bacterium
CGATTCATGTCCTTTCACCACGGTTATAGTCTGTATAATGTGGGCTTTACCTGCGGGGTGCTGGGTATGGCCATGATGGCTGTCCTGCGCGCGTTGGGCATGGGCAGTGAAGTACGCGCCAATTATCCCCGGGTACCCCTGGATGGGCTGCTTCTTATCTGGATATTGTGTCTAATTGCAATAATCGCTGGTGCGGGGTGGCTTCTGTCATCCAATCTCAGCAATTCACTTCGGGAAATAATGCGCCAATCGGGAAGGCTCCCGGTTGATTTCGTCACTCGCTTTGGCATTGGGCCAGTGTTTTTCAACATGGCGCTGCTGGGGTTTATGTTGGTAGCCTTTGTGCTTCTCTCCGGTGGGCACCTGACCGGGCCCACATTGGGTACCATCCTGGCAGTCATGGGCTTTGCCGGCTTTGGGAAACATCCCGGTAATGCCTGGCCTCTCCTTGTTGGGGCTCTTCTCCTTGCCTTCCTTGGCGTTTGGCCTGCCACTTCTGATGGTGTTGTCATTGCAGCCCTTTTCGCCACCAACTTAGCTCCCATCGCCGGTACCTTTGGCTGGCCTGCTGGTATCCTGGCAGGTTTTCTGCATGTAGCCGTGACCTTTAATGTGAACTATCTCCATGGCTACACAAACCTCTACAACAATGGCTTTGCCGGAGGCTTTGTTGCCGCTATCCTGGCCAACCTGTTTATAGCATGCAGGCGGCGCGGTGCCAGCAGAAAGGGCACTGTGTAAAAGCCTGAGAATCCCGAACATGGGTTGACATGAAGTCTGAGTAGTGTATAATGGCCTTAAGGTCAGGGAAAGTCAATCTCGGCCGATTTTGAAGGTAAAGGGAGCTGTTTATGAGCCAAAATCAGTATACACAAAAAAGCCTGGAGGCCATTCAGCGCGCACAAACGCTGGGGGGTGAGCATGCCAATCAAACATTGCAGCAGGCCCACCTGCTCACCGCGCTTTTGGAAGCACCGGACGGGCTGATTCCACAGTTGATAATCCGCATGGGCATACCGGCGGACAGCGTACGCCAAGCTGCGCTAAACGAAGTGGAGCGGCTCCCCAAGGTGCGTGGCGCTGTGCGGGAAGAAGGTAAAACCTACGTTTCCCAGGAAATGGACCGGACCCTCAGAGAGGCAGCCAGCACAGCCCAGCGCATGAAGGATGAATACATCAGTGTGGAACATCTGTTCCTGGCAATCCTGAGGACTGCTGACCGCGGGATGAAGGCGCTGTTTGAGCGCTTCAACATCCAGGAATCTGCCTTCCTGCAAGCCTTGTCCCAAGTGCGGGGGGCGGCGCGCGTCACCAGCGATAACCCGGAGGACAGCTATGAAGCTCTGGCCAAATACGGCTCCGACCTGACCGATCTTGCCCGCAAGCAGAAGCTTGATCCTGTCATCGGACGGGATGAGGAAATCAGGGATGTGATCCGGATCCTGAGCCGAAAAACCAAAAACAACCCGGTCCTTATAGGTGAGCCAGGTGTGGGCAAGACCGCCATTGCGGAAGGCCTTGCACAGCGCATCGTGCGGGGAGATGTGCCGGACAACCTAAAGGAACGCACCATTTTCAGCCTGGATATGGGATCTTTGGTGGCGGGCGCCAAATTCCGCGGGGACTTCGAGGAACGGCTGAAAGCCGTTCTGGCTGAGGTTAAGCAGTCAGAAGGGCAAATACTCCTTTTTATTGATGAGCTGCATAACATTGTTGGCGCTGGCAAAGCGGAGGGCTCCATGGATGCCGGCAATCTCCTGAAGCCCATGCTGGCCCGGGGCGAGCTGCATTGCATTGGCGCCACGACACTTAGCGAATATCGCAAGCATATTGAGAAAGATGCCGCCCTGGAGCGGCGGTTTCAGCCAGTGCTTGTGGAAGAGCCTTCGGTGGAGGACACCATCTCTATCTTAAGGGGCCTTAAAGAGCGTTACGAGGTCTTCCACGGCGTGAACATCCAGGACGCCGCGCTGATTGCTGCCACGACTCTCTCCCACCGCTACATCACCGATCGCTTCCTGCCCGACAAGGCCATCGACCTGGTGGACGAGGCCTGCGCCATGATCCGAACAGAAATGGACTCCATGCCCCAGGAACTTGATGCGGTGAGCCGAAAAATTATGCAGTTGGAGATCGAGGAGGCTGCCCTGAAAAAGGAAACCGACCGCTTAAGCCAGGGCAGGCTCAAGGATTTGCAGGAGGAGCTGGCCCAGCTGCGCGAGGAATACGCCCAGATGAAGGCCAAGTGGGAGAACGAGAAGCAAGACATTGGAAAAGTGCAGAAGCTCAGGGAGGAGATTGAACGTATCAACACCGAGATTGCTTTAGCCGAAAGAAACTATGACCTCAACAAGGCCGCGCAACTGAAATACGGTGAGCTGCCCCAGCTCACCCAGCAGCTTCAGGAGAGCGAGGCCCAGGAAAGCGAGCTGGAAAAGGCCACCTACTTGCGCAACAAGGTGACCGATGAAGAAATCGCCCGCATCGTGGGCCGTTGGACCGGCATTCCAGTGAACAAATTGATGGAATCCGACCGGGAGAAACTTCTGCGGCTGCCAGAAGCCCTGCACGGGCGTGTGGTGGGGCAGGATGAGGCGGTGCAGTTGGTGTCTGACGCCATCCTCCGCTCCCGTGCCGGCATCTCCGATGAGGCGCGGCCCATCGGGTCTTTCCTCTTCCTGGGCCCAACGGGCGTGGGCAAGACGGAGCTTGCCAAAGCCCTGGCTGAAAACCTGTTTGATGACGAAAAGATGCTTATCCGCCTCGACATGAGCGAATACATGGAGAAGTTCTCTGTGTCCCGCCTTATCGGCGCACCTCCGGGTTATGTGGGTTATGAAGAGGGCGGGCAGCTGACCGAGGCCGTCCGGCGCAAGCCCTATGCCGTCATCCTCTTTGATGAGATGGAAAAGGCACACCCGGATGTGTTCAATGTGTTGCTGCAAATCCTGGATGACGGCCGGGTGACCGACTCCCAGGGCCGCACGGTGGACTTTAAAAATACGATCCTGATCATGACCAGTAACCTGGGCTCAGCCCATATCCTTGAGGGCATCACACCAGAGGGCAACCTGTCTGGCAGCGCCAAAAACGCGGTGTCCAGCATGCTCAAGGCCCATTTCAGGCCGGAGTTCCTAAACCGCATCGATGAAACCGTGTTCTTCACCCCGCTGACAAGGGCGCAGATTCGCGAGATCATCGGGCTTCAGATCAAGAGGCTGCAGGACCGGCTGCTTGGCCGACAGCTTTCCCTCACCTTAAGCAATGAGGCGATTGATCGCCTGATGGAGCAGGGTTATGACCCGGTCTATGGCGCCCGGCCCATGAAGCGCCTCATCCAGAGCCAGATTGAGACTCAGGTGGCCAGAGCCCTGATTGAAGGCCGGGCTGCACCCGATGACCGTCTTGAGATCATACCGGCGCTTGGAGCAGGGTTTGATGTAAGGGTGGCATCCCGCGCATGACATGATATTTTCGCCCCTTCTTTCAGGCCGGCGCCAGTCCAAGGCCCGGCTTTTTGTTTGGCATTCCATTCCGTCTGTGCTATAATCCCAACGGTCATACCATCTTTCTATAAGGAGCGTTACATGCGCCGCGACAAGCCCAGCAACCTCAACGTACCAAACGCCCTGACGATGTTGCGGCTTTTCCTGGTCCCCGCGGTATGCTGGCTGGTTTGTGTGGGCCGGATGATGCCGGCCTTGGCCCTCTTTGTTCTTGCGAGCCTGACAGATGTGGTAGACGGATACATTGCCCGAAAATATCAGCTGATTACCGACTTTGGCAAACTCATGGATCCCCTGGCAGACAAACTGATGGCGATGGC
>JAAYJP010000055.1 GCA_012522875.1 Clostridiales bacterium
TCGCCGCGATTTTTTTCTTCATCATGTGCCTTCCTCCTTGGCTCCGGCGGCTCAGCCCGCCTGCATAAAGCCTACCCGGGGGAGGCCCCTTCAGTCACCCTTGCCTCCGGGCGCCCTATTGGTTACAATAGCGGCAACGGCAAATATCCGGATGCGCACAAAGGAGAAGAATAATGAAAATCGCTTTTATCGGCATAGGCGTCATGGGGCTGCCCATGGCAGGGCACCTGCTGGGAGCGGGGCATGAACTGAATGTATTCACCCGCACCCCCAGCAAGGCGGAGCCGCTGGCGAAGGAGGGCGCCCGGGTGTTTGACGCCATCGCGCCCTGCGTTCAGGGCCGGGAGGCCATCATCACCATGGTGGGCTTCCCCCGGGATGTGGAGGAGGTCTACCTGGGCCATGGCGGGATCATCAAAAGCGCGCCAAAAGGCGCCCTGGCCATCGATATGACCACCACCAGCCCGGCCCTGTGGGAGAAGATCGCCATGGCCGCCCGCCAGAAGGGCTTAAGGCCCCTTGACGCGCCGGTGTCCGGCGGCGATTCGGGCGCCCGGGCCGGCACGCTGGCCATCATGGTGGGCGGCGCGGCGGCGGACTTTGAGGCTGCCCTGCCCCTGTTCCAGAAAATGGGCCGCAACATCGTCCACGAGGGCCCGGACGGCGCCGGCCAGCACACCAAGATGGCCAACCAGATCGCCATCGCGGGGGCGGTGGCGGGGGTGGCCGAGGCCATCCGCTATGGCGAGGCCGCCGGGCTGGACCTGGAGAAGCTGCTGGCCACCATCTCCACCGGCGCCGCCGGTTCCTGGCAGATGTCCAACAACGGCCCCAAGATGGTCTCCGGGGACTTTGCCCCCGGCTTTTTCATCAAGCATTTCGTCAAGGACCTGAGCATCGCCCATGAGGAAAGCAAGGACCGGGACCTGAAGCTCCCCATTTTGGGAAAGGCGCTTAAACTCTACGCCGCCATGGGCGATGCCGGCAAAGGGGAACTTGGCACCCAGGCGATCATTGAGGCGTATCGGGGGGAGAACGGCGAGGGGTGATGCGCCCGCGCCCTCCGGAAAACACCGCCCATAGAGGGGAAAAACCGGTCGATGATAGCAGCCGGAATGTTACGCCACCCCCCCTTGTCCCCCCCTTTTTTGCCGCGCTTCTCCGCCCCCGCGCTTGCCTGTAAAGGCATGGCCGGGGGTTTTTCATTGGCGGCACAGCGCGGCAGATGGTTTTTGCGCGAAAAGCCTGAAACCTATCCCGCTTGTCCAATTCAATCCGAAAAAAACGGGTAACATGCTAAGGTACTGTTTATGGATCAAGCGAACCAGGGGATTTGTGAAAGGAGAACAGCATGTCAGGAATTGTGCAGATCATTATCCAACTCGTCTCCGGTGTCATAGGGGGAACTGCCACAGGCAAAGCCGCGCCCAAGGTATCCCTGGGCAACATCGGCAACATCATCGCCGGCCTTCTGGGCGGCCTGGGCGGCGGCCAGCTGCTGGGCCTGCTGGGCATCGGCGCGGCCACCGCGGCCAGCGCCGCGGAGGTGGCCGCAACGGCCAGCGCGGCAGGGGGCCTGGACATCACCAGCATCATCGCCAGCATTCTGGGCGGCGGTGCGGGCGGCGCCTTGCTCACCGCCATTGTGGGCGCCATCAAGAACGCCATCAGCAAAAAATAACCCCCGGCACACAGGCAAAACCAGGGCAGATCGGACCACCCTGGTTTTTTCTGATGCCTTGGGGCTTATATCCCGCCTGGCCCAGCCTCAGGTGCGTTTTTCCCTCAGGTCCCCTTCCGCCTTGCGGATGGCCTGCAGGGAGAGGGTATAGGGCCTGTTGTAGGTGGCGCAGCCAACGTTTTTCTGGCGGATAAGGAACTCGATGCAGTTGTCGCACGCGGTGCACCACTTGATCTCGTCCTCCCTGCCCTCCAGGTACTTCCCGGGCAAAAGCGGGTCGGCCAGGGACTGGCGGCCCAGGGCGATCATGTCGGTCACGCCGTCCCTGATGTTCTTGTTGGCCCAGAAGAACATGGTGCTCTCTTCCTTGTTGCGCGCCTGGAGCTTGTTGTTGCCCTGGTTGAACACGGAATAGGCCGAGCCGATGAGCACGGCTTTTTTCAGCACATCCTTGGCCGCCTTCTGGAAGGTATGGTGCAGGTACACCTGGTCGGGGATCGCCTTGTCCGGCTGGGAGAGCGCCAGGGTGATGGACGGGCTGCCCGCGGACTGGATGATGAAACTGGCGCCCCGCTCCTCAAGCCCCTTGATGAGGTCGATGGGCTCCGTCAGGTCGATGATGGCGGTGTCCGGGCCGGCGCTGCCCTGCCCGCCCGGGAACCCTTCCCAGAAGGAGACCTTGGAGCCGATGAGGAAGTTCTTGTCGTTGACGGCCGCGGTGACCTTCTCGATCATGTCAAAGGCGAAACGGCGCCGGTTTTCCCAGGGGCCGCCGTACTTCCACTTCCGGTCGTTGTAGGGGCGCAGGATCTGCGAACCCAGGTAGCCGTGGCAGAATTTCAGGTCCACCCCGTCAGCGCCCGCATCGTGCGCGATTTTGGCGCTGAGGACAAACTGGCCGATGATCCTGTCCACATCCTCCTCGCTGAGCACATCGCCGCCAAAGCCGGGCAAAGGCTTCACGCAGACGCGCCTGGAAAACGCGGTGTGGCTCAGCTCGCCCGAGTGCGTGAGCTGGAAGATGAACAGCGGTTCGGGGTTCACTTTACGCATACCGGCCACGAACTGCTCCAGCGGTTTCTGATTGTGCGGCTCGATGGAGAGCTGGAACTCGCGGGAGCGGTTTTCGTAGCCCACGGTGATGGCTTCCAGCACCACGGCACCCGCGCCGCCTGTAAACAGGTTGGTATAGCGCTCATATGTCTTTTCGGTGGGGTTTCCCTGCGCGTCCGAATCGCAGCACTCCATGGCGTTGATCACGAAGCGGTTCTGCGCCGTTTTTGTGCCGATTTGGATTGGCTGCGCCAATGGTTCGTTCCTTCTCATGGCAAGACCTCCCTATAGTATTTTCTGCTATCAGTATCAGGCCGGGGAAGCCCTGCCGCAATCCCGGGATTATGCGGGTTTATACCAGTAAAATCCTGGTACTGCGCCGGCCAGGCGCGCCAGTGCGCTGACGGCGCCCTGCCTTTTTGCCCCCGCCATGCCAAA
>JAAYJP010000270.1 GCA_012522875.1 Clostridiales bacterium
CAGGAGCCTGTCTGCTGATGCTTTTGTGAAATATACAATTACTGATGCAAGAGGTAAAAATGCCGTTTTCCGCAAGAAAAAGAACGGTTCTGGTGATGTTTGCAGTCGTTGCCGCATTCTTTGCCGGCGGTTCGCTGGTGCCGAACTTTTTAAAGCCAGCCAATTTGCTGAATGTTATCCGCCAATGTTCGATTATCGTTATATGCGCTGTGGGCATCGCTCCGGTCATTATCACCCGCGGGATTGATTTATCAGTTGGCGGTAATGTTACATTTTGCGGTATGCTGACCGGTTTTTTATTGTTAAGAGGTGTTCCCATCGTGCTGGCCATTTTGGCAGCGCTTGCCGCCGGGATTTTGATCGGCTTGATATCCGGTGCCCTGAATGCTTATTTGGAGGTGCCCGCATTTGTTGCCACACTGGTCATCGGACAGATTACCCAGGGCTCAGCTTTCCTTCTGAACAACGGGCGATCGTTTGGCGGTTTTCCAAATGCCTATGTTTTCTTGGGAAACGGATCTTTCCTCGGCATCCCCATGTCCAACTATATCATGGTGCTTTTTGTAGCCCTGGGAATTGTCCTTACCAGTAAGCTGCCAATCGGAACGCGGATATATGGTTTGGGCGGCAATGCGCAAGTACTGAAAAACGCCGGAGTCAATACAGCAAAAATCAAACTATTTGTGTTCGCCTTCTCTGGTTTTTGCGCATCGGCTGCCGGTGTTTTGCTTGCTGCACAGTTGGATACCGCGCATCCGACGCAAGGGGAACCCTATCAGTTGGACGCGATCGCTTCCTGCATCATTGGCGGCGTCAGCATGTCCGGCGGCGAAGGCAAAATTATCCTGGTCATGCTCGGCGCGCTGATTATCGGCTCCATACGAAACATTTTGAACCTTCTTGCGGTTCATTCGTTCTATCAAAATATCCTTGTCGGCGTCATCATTATCACTGTCGTCGCCATTTCTATGATGACGCGTGATAAACGCGCTTACAGAACCGCCCAGTTTGCCCAAGTTAAATCATGAATCACAATCGTTGAGGAGGATTCGTGTTGCAGCGTACAGACAAATTAAAACACACGTCCAGTCAGCAAAGCCTTCCGGTTCGATTCGTTAAGCAATATGGCAGCGTTGTGGTTTTTTTTATTCTCTTCATCTTCTCCTCTTTATTCATTGACAGGTTTTTCTCTGTCCGGAATGTGCTGACGATCATCAAGCAGGCGGCCGTAACCGTTGTCGCCTGTATGGGGATGATGCTTATATTAACAACGGGCGGAATTGACCTTTCTCTTGGCTATACACTGGGCCTGTGTTCCATTTTCTTGGGAATACTCAGTATAAAGCTTGGTCTGCCCGCCTGGCAGGCTGTTTTGCTGACGCTGGTGCTCGGGGCGCTTGTGGGCATGCTGAACGGCGTTATCATTCAGTTCCTCCGCGTTCCTCCTTTTATTGCAACGCTTGGTGTTGGTTATGTGCTTTTTGGTATCGCACAGATTTTCGGGAAAGGGGACGCGTATTATCCTCTTCCAGATGATTTGCTGGCCCTTGGCATGTCCAGGCCGCTGAACGGGCTCTATTCCATACTGCCCAAAGCGCTTCAGGAGAATGATACGATCCAGCAGGTCAGCAGGCTGCCCAGCTATGTTTTTATCGCCCTGTTTGTTCTGATTCTGATCTATATTCTAAGGCACAAGACCACCTATGGGCGCCAATTGTCTGCCTTTGGTTTTAACCGGGCAACCGCGAAACTGTCCGGCATCAATACGGCGCGGCTGCATGTGATGACCTATATGATCAGTTCGACCCTTGTCGCCCTTGCTTCTGTCATGCTGACAATCCGGGTCAACTGCGCACAGAGTAACCTTGGCGGATCGAATTATACATTTGAAATAGTCACTGCGGCAGTTGTTGGAGGCACATCGCTCTTTGGCGGCATATCAAATGTCATCAGCTGCCTTTTTGGATGCCTCATCACCAAATCCCTCGAAAATATTGTTAACCTGATGGCGGTTAATATCTACCTGTATCAGCCGATGATGGGTCTTATCATTCTGCTTGCGATTGTCTTTGAAGTGTACAAAAACCGAAAACTATAGGGGGATTATGATTTGTCAGGCCAGAAACTGCTTGAGATGAATAACATCACAAAATATATATATGATAGTTATGGCATGCCCCTCCGGAATACGACCATCAGGATTCTTGATGAGGTTGATTTCAACCTTGATCAGGGCGAAGTCCACATTCTGGTGGGTGAGAACGGAGCCGGCAAATCCACATTGATGAGAATTCTGGGAGGCGAAATCCCTCCTGATGAAGGCGAAATACTGATCAACGGGTCTCAGGTCATCATCCATGGCCCGCGCAATGCGCAGGAACTGGGAATTGGGTTTATCCATCAGGAGCTCAATCTTTGTGATAATTTGACGATTGCTGAGAACATCTTTATCGGCAAAGAACTAAGAGGCCGATTCATGATGAAGAAAAAGGAAATGAAAGCGCAGGCCCAGGTTTTGCTTGAAGAAATGGGCATTCATATTGATGCCGCAACCCTGGTCAAGAACCTCTCGACAGCACAGAAGCAAATCGTTGAAATCGCAAAAGTGCTTTCATATGACTGCCGCATTATCATCATGGATGAGCCCACATCGTCGCTGACACAAAAAGAAATCGAGATCCTGTTCAGGCTGATCCACCAGCTGCGCACGAAGGGAATTTCTATCATTTATATTTCTCACCGTCTTGAAGAGTTTGAGCACGTGGGAGACCGCCTCAGTGTCCTCCGGGATGGCCGATATATTGGCACGATTCCAAAAGAAAAATTCGATACGGACACGATAGTCGGAATGATGGTGGGGCGAAAACTCGGATCGATGTACCAGAACGCCCATATACCGCGCGGCCATCCTGTGCTTGAAGTGAAGAATCTGCAGCTGGAGCCTGATTCCGCTCCCATTACCATTCATGTCAATGCCGGGGAGGTTGTCGGGATGGGCGGCTTGGTCGGTGCAGGCAGAACAGAACTTGCAAAGTCAATTTTTGGTTACCGGAAAAGCTATCATGGTGAAATTTGGTACAATGGAGAGAGAATCAATAAGGCAGCACCCAACACACTTGTCAGAAAAGGCATGATATACCTGACTGAGGACCGGAAGGCCGAAGGGCTCATCCTTGAAATGAATGTTTCCCAAAACATATCCCTTGCATCACTTTTCAAAATGTTTAGAACTGGTTTGGTTCGCATGGGCA
>JAAYJP010000056.1 GCA_012522875.1 Clostridiales bacterium
AGTTTACGGACATCTTCGGCCAGATGAAGAACGTCACCGTCAGCGCCTCCCAAATCGGGAAAGTCCTGGATAACGAGATGACCATCGATGGTTCCTCCATCGAAGGTTTTGTTCGGATCGAGGAAAGCGACATGCGCCTCTATCCTGACCTGGGCAGTTACAGCCCCTTGCCATGGCAGGAGGATGGCGTCAAGGTTGCCCGGCTGATTTGTGATGTCCACAACCACGATGGCAGCCCTTTTGTTGGGGACCCGCGCTATGTTTTGAAGCGCGCCCTCAAGGAAGCGCTGGACATGGGCTACACGTTTAACGTGGGCCCTGAACTTGAGTTTTTCCTCTTCCACCTCAACGAAAAAGGACACCCCACAACCCATACGGGGGATGAGGCTGGCTACTTCGATCTGGCCCCCCTGGACCGGGGAGAGGCTGCCCGGCAGGATATCTGCCTGGCGCTTGAGCAGATGGGCTTTGAGATTGAGGCCTCGCACCACGAGGTGGCAGCGGGGCAGCATGAGATCGACTTCAAGTACGCCGGAGCCCTGGAAACGGCGGACCGGATCATGACCTTCAAACTAGCAGTCAAGACGCTGGCACAGCGGCACAATCTGCACGCCACTTTCATGCCCAAACCCATTTACGGCATAGCCGGTTCAGGCATGCACACCAACATGTCCCTGTGCAGGGACGGAAAAAATGTTTTCTTTGACCCCGCGGGACGGCTTCAGCTATCCAGCGAGGCCTATTCCTTTATCGCGGGGCTCCTGGAACATGTACAGGGAATGGCCGCCATCACCAACCCCCTGGTCAACTCCTATAAGCGCCTGGTGCCGGGCTATGAAGCGCCCTGCTACCTGTCCTGGTCGGTTACAAACCGCAGTGTTTTGATCCGAGTGCCCGCGGCCAGGGGACAGAGAACCCGGCTTGAGCTTCGCAGCCCCGATCCTGCCTGCAACCCCTATCTGGCGCTGGCGCTGTGCCTGCGCGCCGGCCTTGACGGTATCAGCAGAAAGCTCACACCGCCTGCCGAAATCCAGGAGAACATCTTCAGCATGGCACCGGAGCATCGGGAAAAGATGGGCATCAGAAGCCTGCCCGGTACGCTGAAGGACTCTCTTGCCTATATGCAGGCGGATCGCCTGGTGCAAGACGCCCTGGGGGAGCATGTTTCCCGCCGCTTTATCCGCGGCAAGGAAAAGGAATGGGAGGAATACGCCACTCGCGTATCCAGCTGGGAAGTGGACAAGTATCTGGTGCTTTATTGAATTTTAGAGGAATCTGATGGGAGCAAAATACATCTTTGTTACAGGCGGCGTGGTGTCCTCCCTGGGGAAGGGCATTACCGCCGCCTCTTTAGGCCGTCTGCTTAAATGCCGCGGGCTTAGGGTCACCATGCTTAAACTGGACCCATACATCAATGTTGACCCCGGCACCATGAGCCCTTATCAGCATGGGGAGGTCTTTGTCACTGAGGATGGCGCCGAGACCGATCTGGACCTGGGCCACTATGAACGCTTCATCGATGAAAACCTGAGCCGCCACGCCAACGCCACCAGCGGCCAGATACTGCAGACTGTTATCTCCCGTGAACGCCAGGGCGGCTACCTGGGTGCTACGGTACAGATCATCCCCCATGTGACCGATGAAATCAAATCACGCATCTCCAGCGCTACGCTGGCAGCCCAGGCGGATGTGGCCATTGTGGAGGTGGGCGGAACGGTGGGAGACATCGAAAGCCAGCCCTTTCTGGAGGCTATCCGCCAGTTTCGCCATGAGGTTGCCCGGGAGGACAGCCTGCTCATCCATGTGACCCTCCTGCCTTATCTTAGCAAGGCCGGGGAAATCAAAACCAAACCCACCCAGCATTCGGTCCGCGAGTTGGGCTCCCTTGGCCTTCAGCCCGACATCCTGGTCTGCCGCAGCGAAGCACCGGTGCCTGATACCCTTCGGGAAAAAATCGGAATGTTTTGCAATGTGCTTCCGGAACGTGTGTTTTTGAACCCGGATTTGGACTCGATTTATGAAGTACCCCTGCGGCTGCACGATGAGGGGCTGGACCGGGTAGCCTGCCAGCTGATGAACCTGCCGGAACTGCCCTGCGACCTGAGTACCTGGGAAATGATGACAAAACGCGAGCGAGCTTGCACCGGGCGCCTGAGAGTCGCCCTGGTGGGCAAGTATGTGGCCTTGCCGGACGCTTATCTGAGTGTGGCCGAAGCCCTGAACCACGCAGGCCTTTCCCTGGGCCGGCAGATAGAAATCGACTGGGTGGATGCCGAGGCGCTGGAGAAGGGTGGCGCGGATACCCGCCTGTCAGACGCCCAGGGCATCATCGTGCCAGGGGGCTTTGGCAGCCGCGGTCTCGTGGGCAAAATGGCAGCCCTCCGCTATGCCCGGGAACACGGTATCCCCTTGCTCGGCCTGTGCCTGGGGATGCAAATGGCCGTGATTGAGTATGCGCGCCATGTTCTGGGGCTGATGGATGCCAACACCACCGAAGTGGACCCGGGGACAGGCAATCCGGTCATCGCCCTGATGGAGGATCAGAACCTGGGCCAGCTGGGCGGTACCATGCGCCTGGGCGCCTATGACTGCGCAATCACGCCCGGCAGTTTGGCAGCCAGGCTTTACCAAAGCGAACTTGTGCGGGAGCGCCACCGCCACCGCTATGAGTTCAACAATGCCTACCGCCTCCGCTTTGAGGCCGCCGGGATGCGGTTTTCCGGCTGGAATCCTCAGCGCGGTCTGGCGGAGATCATTGAGTTGCCCGGGCACCCCTTCTTTATGGCAGTGCAATTTCACCCGGAGTTCCGCAGCCGGCCGGACAGGCCGCATCCGTTGTTTGTGGGTTTTCTCTCTGCAATCCCGCCACAGGATTCCTAAACATCACAGATTTGTTGCAATTGTGATAATAAAAGGTTACAATACTGCCTGATACTATCCGGCTGGAATGCCAGCCTGAGGATGAAGGCGGTGAACCTAGTGCCTGAACTGTTTGAAAATATCGGCGGCAGCCTGATCAATATGCTCATCTATGGCGCCATCGCCATCAGTTTTCTCCTGGGCTTATCAAAGTGCGTCTTTCCCTTGAGAAAGCTGTCGCACCTGTTTAGAAAAGCCATCCACAGCCTGGCGCTGTTTAAGCCGCAGGACGCTTCCCGGCCAGACTGGCAGGACGCCCTGTTCCTTGGTAAGCCCATGCGCAGGCAATGGGGGCGTTTCCTTTTGAACGCGGAGCAACTGGATCAAAGGGGGCTTAGCTGCAATGTTGAAGACTACATCAACGATCAGGAAGTCTTCCCGGAATATACCCACCTGCAGCTTTCAGAGGTGATCCCCGGGCTGCTCACCTCCCTGGGTATTCTTGGCACCTTCATCGGGCTTATGCGCGGCCTTGGGGAACTGGACCTGACCAGTGCCGAGCGCACCATGTCCTCCATCACCACCATGATTGGCGGTATGCGCTTTGCCTATGGCACATCGATTGCCGGCCTCTCAGCATCACTGGTTTTCAACATTCTTTTCAGGACAGCCCAGGGGAGTGCCACCAGTGCGCTGGACGATTTCAACGACGCATTCACCGAGGCGGTCATGCAGCGGCCCCTGGATGATGAGGTACGCTCCACCTGCTACATGGAGGATCAGGCCCTGTTCCTCAACGGCGCCTTTGGTGACATCAACCAGAAGCTGGAGACCGGTATTGGGGTCGCCATTGACCGGGCTTTCGCGCCCATCGGGCAGAACATGAGCGCCTTTATCATGGCGGAGGCCCAAACCCAGGTGGAAGGCCTTAATCAAATCGTATCAGCGTTTGTCTCCCAGCTAAATCATGCCCTGGGCGGCCAGTTCGTTCAGCTGACCAAAACCCTCTCACAACTGAACCAGGCCCAGACCGTGAGCCTGGAATCCGTTAACCACGCCATGAACGCTGCTGACACTATCATGGACAGTATCCAGCGTACCAGCCTGGTAACCCAGACGGTCATTGATCGCTTTGACAATTATATCAGCGAGCTAAGCCAGGCACAGTCCGGCAGCGCTGACATATCCCGCCAGACGGCCAACCTCCTCTCCGGCATGTACGAGGACTTAAAGCAGCAGAACGAACGGTACAAGGCACTCCAGGAAGCCCAGGGCGACCTGGCTGAGCAAATGCAGCAATACGCCAGCTGGTCCGGGCGGGTGCTCGAAGCGGTGGAGAAGCAAAGCGGCAAGGCTGCCGAGCGCAGCCATGAGGTGGCTGGCGAAATGGATAAGGCCGGGAAACTCCTCCAGGAGAGCTACACCAGTTTCGTGGAGAACATCTCCACTGGCCTTGCCCGTACCATGGGCCTGTTTGAAGAAAATATGCGCGACATGACCCAGGAGATGGTGGATAATTTGAAAAAGGCCGTGGAATCAGCCCCCCATGCGCAAGGCGAGCCAAGCCCCATTGACCTCAAGCAGTTCAATCGGGTACAGCAAGCCCTGGGCGACATGACCCAGGCACTCAACCGCGCCACCCAGGCGGCCGAACGCATGGCTGAGGGCGCCTAAGTGCAGCGTACCCGCAACAGAAAACGGCGGCTGATCACCCGGCCGGATGTAGGGAGCTATTGGATATCGTTTTCGGATATGCTATCCTCCCTTCTGCTTGTATTCATTTTGGCCGTCTTCTTCAGTATCTATCAGTATTTTAGCCTGCTTGACATCAAGACCCGGGAGCTCAATGAGCAGCAGGCAGAACTGGATCGCACCCAAATCGTGCTGGCGCAGCGGGAGAAGGACCTGGAAACGGCCCAGGTGACGCTCATGGGCAAAGAGGAAGAAGTCGCCTCCATCCAAATCCAGCTCCAGCAGCAGGAGGAGGATCTCTTCGCCGCCCAGGCGGCACTGAAGACCAAGGAAGATGAGCAGGCAGTTCTGCAGCTTCAGCTGATCAGCCAGCAGGAATCCCTTGCCAGCCAGGAAATCCGCCTGGGCGCCATGCAGGAGGCGCTCACCAGCCAGCAGCGCCGGATTGACGAACTCCTGGGCGTGCGCACGGACATCATCAGGGAGTTGAGCCAGAGCTTTTCTGCCAACAACATCGCCGTAAAGGTGAACGAAGTGACCGGCGACATCATCCTGGACAGCCAACTGATGTTTGAAACGGGCAGCGATATGCTCTCCGCCTCCGGCCAGGCAGAGTTGGGCCGCCTGATTCCGGTGTATCTCAGCGTCCTGTTAAGGCCCGAATATGAGCCCTATGTGGCGGAAGTCATCGTGGTGGGCCATACGGACTCCAAGGGGAGCTACCTGTTTAACCTGGAACTCTCCCAAAACCGGGCGCTGAATGTGGCCACTTATTGCCTGCAGCTGCCCGGCCTTACCGGTCAACAGCGCGATTTGCTCCAGGACATCATTACCGCCAAAGGCCGCAGCTACTCCGACCGCATCCTTAACGCCGACGGCACCGAGAACATGGACGCCTCACGCCGCGTGGAAATCCAGTTCCGGCTGAAGGACAGCGAGATGATCCAGAAGATGAACGAAATCCTCAAGGGGCTCTGATGAAGAAAGTCGCCATCACCCTGGCGGTAATCGCCTTGCTGCTGGCTGGTGCCACCCTTTGGGGCGTCAGCCAGGCAACCCTACAGGTGAAGCCCCTGGACGCGCTCAGCATGAATGCGGACACACAGTTGGCTGAGTTTGAGCGCCTGATGGCGCTCCTTGACCATAACGCCGTGCGGGGAACGGTGTTTGATCCAGTGGTGACCGGCGATCCGGCAGATTACAGCATCCTGCGCTATACCTTAAGGGTCCGGAACAACGGCCTGCTCCCGGCCAAAATGCTGGAGGCGATGGTGGTTCCGGTCGCAGGCGATGTGCTGTGCTATTCCCAGCAGGACGCCCAGGGCCAGGATATAAACCAGCCATTGATCCTGGGGCCCCGCCAGGAGGCTGACCTGCACTGCTACCTTCTCACCAGGCGGAATCTGCACCCGGTTCGGGAGCTGCGCGTTACCTATTATATCTGGGGCCACCCGTTCCTGGTAAAAGTAACCTATGGATAAACACTTGAATAAAAAAGGATGCAGGCACAAACAACCGCATCCTTCGGAAATTCCTCCGATAATCAGCCCTTGACAATCTCCCCATACACCGTGCCGGAGGCGCCGGCGGCGTTGGCTTCGTCTGTATCGATATGCATAGCCAGCGCATAGGTGGGGTTGACCCGCACAATGGTATCGCCAAAAATTAGATCGCGCCCATCGGTGTTCACCTTGACGGAGACCACGTCCTTGTCCTGAACGCCCAGCTTCTCAGCATCCTCAGGGGTGGCGTGGATGTGCCGTTTGGCAATGATCACACCCCGGGGGAGCTCCAGTTCCCCAGCCGGGCCAATCAGCTTGGCAGATGCTGAGCCTGTGATGTCCCCTGACTCGCGCACTGGAGGGGTGAGCCCCAAGGAACGGGCGTCGGTCAGGGATATTTCCACCTGGGTCTCCTTGCGGGTGGGGCCCAGGACAGTGACCTTCATCTCCCCTTTAGGGCCCACAAGGGTCACCCGCTCGTTGCTGGCAAACTGCCCCGGCTGTGACAGGTCTTTCTTAACGGACAGCCTGGCGCCCCTGCCAAACAGCGTCTGAAGGTCTTCATCAGACAGGTGGCAGTGACGGGCCGAAGTCTCAACGATAAACTGCATGCGTATTTCCTCGCTTTCTTTTGCCTTCAGTATAACCCCTTTGCCTTAAGGGCGCAAGATTATCAGGCTCCCCTAAACAACCCCCTGGGCCATCATGGCATC
>JAAYJP010000057.1 GCA_012522875.1 Clostridiales bacterium
GCTTGGAGATGCCCCCGGCCCCCAGGGCCAGGACGGAGCCTGTGTCCTCCATCATGTCCATGTTGTAGAGGCACTCATGCCCTCTTTTGGCATAGCCCACATTCTCCAGGTTGCCGGCCATGTGTTTCTGCCGGTAAAGGTAGTAGGGGTTCAGTCCCATGTCCCGCGCCGTTTCCCGGGCCAGCCGCACCATATCGCCCACATCAGCCTCCTGGGGAACGGGTTCACCAAAGCGGTACATGTCGCTGGCGCGTTTAAGGCTTAATGTATGCACGGTGAGGGACTCAGGCGCTATGCTTTTGGCCCAGGCCAGGGTGCGCCCAAACATGTCCAGGTCTTCCCCCGGAAGCCCCGCGATCAGGTCCATGTTGATGTGCCCAAAACCCATGCTGCGGGCCAGCTGATAAGCCGCCTCCGTCTGGGCCTGGGTATGTGCCCGGCCAATCAGCTGAAGTGTTTCATCATGCATGGTTTGCGGGTTGATGGAGATACGGGTAGCGCCATGATCAGCGATAAGCCGCAGCTTTTCACGGCTTATGCTGTCTGGCCGCCCTGCCTCCACCGTCACTTCCCCGGCTCCGGCAATAAATGGCGCAGCCGCTGCCAGTACATCTTCAAGCAGCGCCGGCGGAAGCGCAGTGGGGGTGCCGCCCCCCACATACACTGCCCGCACCTTCAGGGCATATGCCTGCATCATGCGGTAAACCGCCCCCATCTCCCTCACCAGCGCCCGGACATAGCCTGGCAGTATCCGCCCATCCCCCACCTGGCAGCTGATGAAGCTGCAGTAGCGGCACCGGGTCTCACAGAAGGGGATCCCGATATAGAGACCCACGTCCATTTCATCAGGCTGCCTGATATTCCGCTGGGTCGCCACCACATCATAAAGCAGCGCTGCCTTTTCAGGGCGCAGGTCAAAGGTCTCCCTGACCTGCCTTGCAGCAGCCTCCAGGGAAAGCCCCTTTCCCATCTCCGCGTACACCAGGCGAGTGGGCCTGATGCCTGTCAGGGAACCCCAGGGGGGTGACATGCCAGTCGCTTCCTTTAGCGCAAAATAAACCGCCAGCTTCTGCTGGCGCTTATGGAAGCGCTTGTCCGCCAGGGGATCCGGCTGCGTTACTCCAGACAGGCTATGGCTGCCTGACAGAACGCCTGTAAGATTCGCCTGGCACTGCCGTTGGGTCCCCCGGACGCTTTCGGTAATCACCACCCTGAGCTCACTGCCTTCCCGGACTTCCTGGGCTTCCGGAAGAAAGATGCGCACCACATCCACCAGCTCCTTGAGAAATCCGGGAACCGGCCCAATCAGGGTAAATGTCACTTAATGGTGCCCCCCGGGCCGTGGCCGGGATAAAAGGAGCAGCCATGCAGGGTGAACAGGCGCCTGAGTGACGCCCGCATCTGGGCCTGGCTGCCGCCCGGCAGATCGGTTCGGCCATAATCGTTCAGGAACAGGGTATCCCCGGTGAAGAGCGTGTCCCCCATCCGGTAGCACACGCTTCCCGGGCTGTGACCCGGGGTGTGCAGCACCTGAATGGACAGGCCAGCCATCTCCAGCTCCTGCCCCTCCGCCACAAAATCGGTGGGCTGGGGACGGGCGGATATTCCCTGGGGATCCATCCCCAGGAAATCATCCTCCAACATCATCCTATCCCGCTGATGCATATAGATGGGGACGCCCGGGAAGTCTTTCAGCGCCCCGGTGTGGTCCCAGTGGCCATGGGTCAGGAGAATGGCTTTGACCTGCCTGGTGCCGAGGCGCTGCCTGATCTTCTCCCCATCGCTGCCCGGATCCACCAGCACAGCGTCATCCCGCCCCGGCTGGCTGATGATATAGACGTTGTTCTCCAGTTGCCCCACCACCACGGTGTCTATCAGCATGCCTGCCTCCTAAAACAATTTTCCCGAATCCAGAAGGATGGTTACAGGGCCATCATTGACCAGGCTTAAGTGCATATGTGCGCGGAAAACCCCGGTTGAAACGGGGACACCCTGTTTGCCAAGCTCCCGGGCACAGTCTTCATACAGCGCGTTGGCGCGCTCCGGCTCCTCTGCCCGGGTAAAGCCCGGGCGGTTCTGCCCCCGCGCATCTCCCAGAAGGGTGAACTGGCTGACCAACAGCGCTTCGCCGCCCACATCCAGGACCGAGCGGTTCATTTTCCCTGCTTCATCCTCGAATATCCGCAGCCTGGCGATTTTCCCGGCTATGTAGGCGGCGTCTTTCTCGCTGTCCCCTGCCTCAACCCCCAGGAGCACCACCAAGCCTGGGCCGATCGAACCCCTGGTTTCGCCTTCAACCGCCACGGCGGCTTCTGCCACCCGCTGTACCACTGCGCGCATATCCTCTTCCCTCCCGCTACCGGGAACTCCGGTAGGCTTCCAGCACATCTGAGCGCTTCTGAAGCCTGGCCAGCGCCTGGCGGATCTGGTCCCGGCTTTGCACCTGCACCACCAGGCTCAGGGTCTTGGTGCCTTTCTTCCCTTCCTCCTGGGCTCCGGCTACCACAGGGGTACCGGCGTTGGCGATAAACATCATGATCTCCCCCAGGATATTGGGGCTTTCATAGACGATGACCCGGAGGTTGGCGTTGAAATCGCCCGTCTCCTCCTCCGCCCAGCTCACCTGGATAAGTCGCTCAGGCTCGGCATTCAATGCGTTGACGCAGTCCGCCTTATGCACCGTGACGCCCCGCCCCCGGGTGATGTAGCCTGTGATGTCATCCCCCGGCACCGGGCTGCAGCAATGGGCGAAGCGCACCAGCATACCGGCGCCGCCCTCCACATAAATGCCGTGGGTCGGTTTTCCCCGCTGCGCCAATTCCTTGGGCTCGGGCACAACCGGCTGCGCCTTGACACCTTTGGCCAGATCCTGCAGGCGCTTCTGCTCCTCCAGGAGTTTGCTCACCACATAGACCGAGGGGATGGCGCCATAGCCCACCGCGCCATAAATGGCTTCCAGGTCAGGGAAGGAGTACTTCTTCAGCAGCGGCTCGTAGTACTCAGCCTTGGTCAGTTCGCCCAGCTTGACGCCCCGGCGCTTGGCCTCATGCTCCAGGATATCCCGGCCCTTCTGGATGTTCTCCCCCCGCAGCTCTTTCTTGAAGAACTGGCGGATTTTGGACTTGGCCTGCTGGGTCTTCACCACATTGAGCCAGTCCATGCTGGGGCCTTTGGAGTTGGCGGAGGTCATTACTTCCACACGGTCGCCGGTCTGAAGCTCGGTCTGCAGCGGCACCATCTTCCCGTTTACCTTGGCGCCCACACAGGAGTTGCCCACCTGGGAGTGGATGCGGTAGGCAAAGTCCAGGGGCGTGGCCCCGCGCTGAAGGTTGATGATTTCTCCCTTGGGCGTAAAGACAAAGATATCCTCGCTGTACAGGTCAGTCTTCAGCCCGTCGATAAACTCTTTTGAGTCCCGGGTTTCAGACTGCCAGTCGAGAATCTGGCGGAGCCAATAGAGTTTCTTGTCCAGGCCGCCTGAGGCCGCGCCTTCCTTATAGTTCCAGTGGGCGGCAATGCCATACTCCGCCACACGGTGCATCTCCCGGGTCCTGATCTGCACCTCAAAGGGAGAGGGGATCGTGCGCCCGCCGATCAGCGTGGTGTGCAGGGACTGGTACATGTTTGCCTTGGGGGTGGAGATATAGTCCTTGAAGCGCCCGGGCATCTGGGTCCACAGGGTGTGGGCGACGCCCAGGACGGTGTAGCACTCCGGGATCGTGTCCACCAGTACCCTGATGGCAATGAGGTCATAAATCTGGTCAAAGGAGCGGTTCTGGATGACCATCTTGCGGTAAATGCTGTAGAGGTGCTTGGGCCTCCCGGCGATCTCAAAATCACTCAGCCCCATCTCCGCCAGCTTCTCGCTTAAGGTGGCAATGATGGTCTTGATCTGTTGCTCCCGCTCAATGCGCTTCTGCCCCACCTTGTTGGCCACATCGCGGTAGCCCTCAGGGTCGATGTAGCGCAGCGCCAGGTCCTCAATCTCCTGCTTGATGGTGTAAACGCCCAGCCGGTGGGCGATGGGCGCGTAGATATCAAGGGTCTCCCGGGCGATGGCCACCTGGCGCTCAGGCAATTGGTGGGAGAGGGTTCGCATGTTGTGCAGCCGGTCGGCCAGCTTGATCATGATGACCCGGATGTCCTTGGACATGGCCAGGATCATCTTGCGCCAGGACTCGGCTTGCTGCTCCTCCCGGTCGACAAAGTCCAGCTTGCCCAGCTTGGTCACACCGTCCACCAGCTGGGTGATTTCATCCCCGAACTGGGCCTTGATGACCTCCAGCGTCACACCCTCCACATCCTCCACCGTGTCATGAAGCAGGGAAGCGGCCACACTGGGCGTGTCCAGCTGAAGTTCCACCAGGATACTGGCCACATTGGCAGGATGTTGGAAATAGGGTTCACCGCTGCGCCGCACCTGTCCCTGATGCGCTTGCTCAGAAAAGGCATAGGCCTTCTCCACCAGGGCCAAGTCTTTCTCCTGGCTGTACTTGCCAAGCCTGCTCAGCATCTCCTGGAGGGACAGGCATTCAAAAGCGGTGTGCGCCATAAACCTCCTTAATCGTTCAGGCGGCGGTAGAGGGCAGACTCATTGGGCTCACAGCGGCGGATCTCCTTCATACCGGCAAAAGCGCCCTCAGCATCAAGGGCAATCAGCCCCAAGTCACCCAGTATGGGAAGCGCCGCCGGATGAGCGGCCTCCCTCCCCTGTTTGATGTCCACGTAGGCCTCCCGCAGCGTGTCCTTGCCGATGCGAAGGCTTTGCAGTGCCGCATCAAGCAGATAGCTCCGGGGGTATGTAAAAAGCTCGGCGCCTGCCACCGTATTTGCCATCATAACGGCTTCCTGGGGATGAATCAAGCCATCCGCCATGATAAGCCGGTCAAATCGGGAAAAATCGCGCCCCCAGTCCGGCAGGTAGAGGATGGCGGAAAACCCACGGGGGTCATCCACGGCGCCCGTCCAGGTGAGAAGCCGGGGGTAACGCCGGTGCAGGTCCTCCGCGGTCTCATGGCACCATGCCACAAGGAGTGTGCCCCGGGTGGGCAGGGCGTCGGGCAGGGCGTCAAGAAACCGGGGGCCTGCAGTATCACCTTCCGGCAGGGCGGCCAAGGCCTTCAACATGGCCCGCTGTTCGCGCAGGGGATCAAACAGGTAGGCCGTTTTACCCGGGAACAGGGCTTTGACATTGACCTGGGCAGTGACACGGCCGTTATATCGGTTCTCCTCGATGGCCCCCACCATGGTAGCCGCCCCCGGCAACTTTTCCGCCAGATGCCCCTGGGAGAAAGCAATGGCATCCCTGGATTCCTTCCCCTCTCCCAGGCTCAGTTTCAGGTGCGCGCCGCCATTGCCCACGGCGCGTGCGGAGCTAAGGGGCACATCCTCCAGCAGGAATACCGGAGCAGGATTTCCCATGCCAAAAGGCGACAGGCGGGACAGCAGGCGCGCGTTCTCCACCGTCACCCTCTCAAGCCCCAGGGGATAATCATAAGCGGTTTCCGGGATCAGGTCGTCCTTTCCCAGCTGCTCACGCACCGCCTGATCAAAAGCCTCCCGGAATGCCGGCAAGGCCTTTTTGTCAAGGGTCATCCCCGCGGCCATCTTGTGCCCCCCAAAGCGTTTCATCAGAGGGGCACAGGCTGAGAGTGCCGCAAAAAGGTCAATGTTTCCTGCCGAGCGGCCGCTGCCTACCAGGTCCTCGCCCTGCCGGGTGAGGACGATGGCCGGGTATTGGTAGCGCTCAGACAGCTTCCCGGCCGCCAGGCCCACCACCCCGCTCAACCAGCCTTCCCCCGCCACCACAAGGCTCCGGCTGAGGGACAGGTCTTCTTTTGCCACCTGCATTTGCGCCGCTTCCACAACCTCCTTCTCCACCTGCCGGCGCTGGTGGTTGAGATCGTCCAAACGGGCGGCCAGCACCAAAGCCTCCCCGGCATCCCGGGTAAGCAGGAGTTTGAGCGCGTCCTCCGCTGTATCCAGCCTTCCCCCGGCATTGAGCCGGGGTGCCAACTGGAATCCCACCTGGGAAGCGGATACGCCTGTCCCCTCCTTGGCCCCCGCCACGCGCATCAGGGCCACCAGCCCCGGCCGCTGGGTTTCCGCCAGGGCTTTAAGCCCCAGGGAAGCGATGACACGGTTTTCCCCCATGAGGGGCACCAGGTCCGCAATGGTGGCCAGCGCCGCCAGGTCAAGGTATCTGATCCCTGGCTCTTCCCCCATCAGGGCGCACGCCAGTTTGAACGCCACCCCCGCCCCGCACAGGGAAGGAAAGGGATAGCTCCCCAGCGCCGGATGCACCAGGGCATCGGCAGGGGGCAGTTCCCCCTGCGCGGCATGATGGTCAGTGATGATGATTTGGAGGCCCAGCTCCTTCGCCAGCCCTGCCTCCTCCACTGCCGTGATACCGCAGTCCACACTGATAACCAGCCCGGCCTTCCGGCTTATCTCCCGGACGGCATCCGTGTTAAGGCCATAGCCTTCTTCCTGCCGGTCCGGGATGTATGAAAAAACCGTTGCACCCAGTTCAGCAAGCGTCTCCATCAGGATGGCTGAAGCGCAGACGCCGTCGGCATCATAATCGCCATACACCGCAATGGTCTGGCCCCGGCTTATCGCATGGCGGATCACCCGGCAGGCCTCTGCCATGCCGTGCATGGCCATGGGATCATGCAGTTGCTCCCGCGCGGGGTTCAAAAATGCCTCCGCCTCAGCCGGGGTCTTGATCCCCCGGGCACACAGGAGCGCGGCCAGGTAATCAGGATAGCCCTTTAGAGAACTTGGCTGGGCACGCTGGGTGAGTTTAAACATAGGTTCCTTTCATCGGGATCGGGTTCATAAGGGGCCTTTTGAAAAAAGCCCCCTCCCCGGGCTCCGCTTTCTCGGGGCCGGGGAGGTTGCCTTGATTCAGCCGATTGTCAGCGCCGGCTTCTGGTTCGTGAAGCCGCTGCCGCCCAGACATAGGGGGTGATACACGTGGCGGAAAGGAAGCTTGCGATGATGCCGGCAAGCAGGGGCACGATGAAGCCAAACATCAGCACACCGCCGCTTACCACAAAGGCGATGAGGATAAGAAGGACAGCCATCAACACCCGGGCTGTCACCGGCAGGGTCTTCATCACCGCCATCCGGGCTACTTCATCCCGGGTGTGCTCCCTGAGGGATACGCCCCGGCCAATCAGCCGGGATTCCCTGAGGATGGGTATCGTAAAGCAGCAGGTGAACACCGCGCTGGCGACCACCAGGGCCGGCATTGCGTAGCTCTGGGGAAAGGCCAGGCTCACGATGGATGTGAGCGCCAGGGTCAAAAGCTGGTCATGAAGGCCTGCGATGCCCAGGGCCAGGCCGCTTGGCACGTCATAGCGCACAAA
>JAAYJP010000271.1 GCA_012522875.1 Clostridiales bacterium
CTTTGAAATATTTCGATCTTTTGGTAATCGCTCATGCGCGAATAAAGCTGTTCATTCACCTTGATTTCCAGCTTGACATTGTCCGTGTGGCTCTCAGAAAACCAGAATGCCATGGCGCCTCCTATTGATCCAGCACCTTGATGTGCCGGGCGGTGATGTCCTGGGTGCCTGTGATGACGCAGCCCCGTTCGCGGGAGGTATTGATAAATTCGATGATCTCTGTGGTGATCTGCTCGCCCGGGGCCAGCAGGGGGATGCCCGGCGGATAGGTCATCAAGCTTTCACAGCAGATGTGCCCCATGGAATCCTCCAGCGGCAGGCTGCGGCTCCGTGCATAAAAGGCCTCCTGAGGTGTCAGGATAACCTGTGGAGAAATATATTCAAAGTGTGGCAATTCGTTCTTTCCACGCCTGTACCGCCGGCGGATTTCATACAGCGCGCCGATCAAACGCTCAATATTCTTAGTTCGGTCACCGATTGAAATATAAGCCAGAAAGTTGCCTAAATCGCCGAACTCTATCTGGATGTCGTATTCATCGTGCAGGATGTCATGCACCTCAATGCCGGCCAGTCCCAGGTCATATGTGTTGACGGACAGCTTGGTGGTGTCATAGTCAAAGATGCTGTCACCATTGATCATCTCCTCTGAATACACCAGATAATCCCCTATCTGAGAAATTTCTTCCCGAGCGTAAGCAGCGTATTGCTTCACTTTCTCAAAAATACGCTTGCCATCCTGGGCCAGCGTGCGGCGTGAAATATCCAGGGAAGAAATCAGCAGGTAACTGGCGCTGGTGGTTTGGGTGAGGTTGATAATCTGTCGCGCATAGTCCGCATCCACATCCGGCCCGCACAGCAGGAAACTGGATTGGGTCAGGCTGCCGCCTGACTTGTGCATGGACACAGCCGCCATATCCGCTCCCGCCGCCATCCCGCTGACGGGCAAGCCCTGTCCAAAATAAAAATGCGCGCCATGGGCCTCATCGCACAGCACCCTCATGCCATGGGCATGGGCAGCCTTGACAATCTCTTTCAGGTTTGAGCAGATACCGTAATACGTGGGATTGTTGACAAAGATTGCCCTGGCATCCGGGTTCTCATCGATGGTTCGCAGCACATCGTTCACTGACATGCCAAGCGCTATCCCCAGGCGCCGGCTGGTCTGCGGGTTGATATAAACAGGCACCGCACCGCACAAAATCAGAGCGTTGACAATACTTTGATGCACGTTTCGGGGCAGGATCAGTTTCTCTCCCTTGCGCACATTGCTGAGGATCATCGCCTGGATGGAGGCCGTGGTTCCGCCCACCATAAAAAAAGCGCTTGCGGCGCCAAACGCCGCAGCAGCCAATTCTTCCCCCTCCTTGATGATGCCGGTAGGATGCCCCAGGCTGTCCAGATATTTGGTGGAGTTCACATCCACCGACATGCAGCGCTCCCCAAGAAAGTCAGTGAGCACACGGTTGCCCTTTCCGCGCTTGTGCCCGGGCACATCAAAAGGCACCAGTTTGTCCTGGCGCATCGCCTCAAGCGCCTCGAAGACCGGCGCCCGGTTTTGATCCATTAAGCCGGTACCTCCTCTGTTCAGCCTCGGATGCCATTCAAAAAGCCTGCCGCGAAATCAAGCAGGCCACCTTCCGGCGGAAACATTTGAACGCTTTTTGAGTATAAGTTTCATCTCAGGCAGTGTCAACATGGAATTATTGGAACAGCGGTTTCCCCGGTTACAACAAAAAGAAGCCTGGAAATCCAACGGATATCGAGGCTTCTTGCCTGGTGCGGTTGACGAGACTTGAACTCGTACGGGTTTCCCCACACGCCCCTCAAACGTGCGCGTATGCCGATTCCGCCACAACCGCAAGCGGCATGAGCGATTATAGGGGATGCCGGCAGGCGTGTCAAGGGCAAAAAACCACATGCCGGCGTGCATGAGGGGGCTGTTCTATGCTAAAATATTCGCATGGATACAATTCGACACCTGTTTCTGACGGGCGAGCGTCAAGTGGGCAAAACAACCCTGATCAACCGCCTTCTGGCCTGCAATCCCGGCTGGGCCGTTAAAGGCTTTCGCACCTTTATGGAACGCTCTCCTGACCCTGATTTGATCGGGGCCGTATACATTGCGCCAATTGCGCCCTCTGATTGGTACAGGAAAGAAGAAGCGCGGGCGGGAATCCGGCGGCTAAGCGGCATGGAAGCGTTTCCCGTGACATTCGACCGAATAGGCGCGCGCATCCTGCGGGAAAGCGCGAACGCAGACCTGGTGGTCATGGATGAACTGGGCTTCATGGAAAACGATGCGCAGGCATTTCAGCAAGCCGTACTGAAAACGCTTCAGGGCGTAACGCCCGTTCTGGGTGTCATCAAGCCCGCTTCTACGCCCTTCCTTGAATCGGTAAGGGGTTCTCCCCATGTTCATATTCTGGCCGTGAACCGGGATAACAGGGATGATCTGCTCCTGACGGCCAGCCGTTTAATCACCGCCGCAGTTCATTCTTTCCAGATTAGCCGGACGGGCACCCGCCACCAGTAAACAAAACAGCTCCCCGCAGGCAGCTATCGTAAAGGTTATGGACGCAATTTCAGAATGAGCGCCACAGCCTGTTCCACATCATTGATATCGATGCTGGGGACACCTTCGAGTTTTATTCCGGTATCCGTCATCAGGGCAATAAGCTGGCCCGGATCGTTAACCGGCTTTTCCGAATTGCCCTTTCGGAGTATCTCAATTTTGGGGTATCTGGTATGCTTCGCCCCTTCCAGCAGGACGATATCAGCGCCTTCAAAGAATGGGAGCATGTCCCCCACATCGTAGGTGCCATCCTTTACCAACAACATTTTATCCCCATCAAAAATGACGCTGGCAAAAGCGCCTGCTGCCTTGTGGCGGTAGCTGTCAGTGCCGGGTGTGTCCGCTTCAAAATGGTGGGCATCATGCTTGATTGTGGCCACTTTCATCCCCCGTGATGAAAACGCCTGCACAAGCTTTACCATCAAAGTCGTTTTTCCGGAGTTCTTAACCCCGCTGACGCCCACCACCAGGGGCGCTTTTTGTGCTTTGGTCATTTCAGCAAAGCGTACGCCATGATCGCGTCATACTGGTCATCGCTTAGGTCGTAGTCATAAAAAAGCCGGTAATACGCCTGCACTTCCTCCTTCAGGTTGTAGTCAGCCACCTGAGGATACAGGGTTTTCTGAAGCCACAGGGTGCCCAGGTATCGCTGCACAGAAGGCGGGAAGCCCAGCCAGTTGTAGGGACCTTTGGGCGCTAGCACATAGTTATTGTTCTCAATGGCCTGCAGGGATGCCCACAAGGGGTCTTTCTGCGCGTTTTCGTAGGCAGTGATGGTCTCAAACACGATGAATTCCGGGTCCCAAAGAAGCAGCTGTTCCATGTCCACCTCGTTGCCAGTGCCGCGTCCGGAAGGCGTCTTCACCACTGCGGCATTGCTGGTGATCAGGTCAATGATTTCCGCGTGATAGCTGCCCTGGGCGATGACATTGAGTCCCGCCTCCCCCACACAGTAGAGCATCCGGACTTTGTTTTCCCCCACCTTATCATTGATATCCAGCATCCTTTTATAGTTCCGGTCAAGGTAGCTTGCCAACCTCGCAGCCTTGTCCTCACGGCCCAGCAAGTTCCCAAGCTCTATGTAGGCCCGGCCCGCATCCTGATAATACATGGTGATGTGTACGCACGGGATACCCAACTGCTCCTGAAGGGCGTCCATGTCTTCCCGGACCGTGTCTCTGGGCTCGCCCACATCAATGATGACCTGGGGATCCAGGTTCATCAACTCCTCCAGGTTGATCTCTCCTGAAGTTCCGTATAACTGGCCAAGCACAGGAAGTTTTCCAAACAGATCCTCCAAGAAAGGCCGGTCATAATGATTCAAGGCGACGGACAGGCCGACCAAGTATTCAGGCGCGATCGACAAAAGAGCCAGCTGGGCCAGCGGCCCGGTGGGGGCGACGCGAATTATATCCCTTGGCAGCTGCACCACACGCCCGGTGGAATCAGTAAATGAAACAGTCTGCTCCCCCAACGAGATAAATGGAATCAACAGTACCATCAGCAGAACCAAAGAAACGGCTTTTTTTAACATATTTTTTATCCTTCCTATTCAAATACAGGCACACAATAGCGGGTTTTCCCATCATCCATGCATTCCACCCGAACCCTGATGCCATAGATTTCCTCAATAAGCGCCGCGTTCATCACATCCCCAGGCTCGCCCTGGGCGATAATCCTGCCCCCAGACATAGCCATGATCTGATCGGAAAACATGATGGCCTGGTTGGGATTATGCGTGGCCTGCAGAATGGTGTATCCCTTGCTTGTCAGCGATCGTACGCACTGCATCACCCTGGTTTGGTTCCCAAAGTCCAGGCTGGCGGTGGGCTCGTCCATAATCAACAGCCTTGAATCTTGTGAGAGGGCACGGGCCATCAGCACCAGTTGTTGTTCGCCTCCCGAAATCATCATATAATTGCGCAGCGCCAGGTCTTGAATGCCCATCATTTCCAGAGACAGAAGTGCCTTCTCCTTCTCCCGCTCTCCCGGCATATATAATGCGGAGAACCGGGAGGAAGTTCCCATCAATACCATATCCAGTACTGTGAAATTGAAAGCAGGGTAGTGCACCTGTGGTATATAGGCAATCAGCCGCGCCATATCAGAAAGCCGGATGCGCGCGGTATTTTTCCCGTCCACCAGGACACTGCCCGAGTATCCCGTAAGCAGGCCTAATATGCAGCGAAACAGTGTGCTCTTTCCCGTGCCGTTGGGACCAAGCAGGCTTACCATCTGTCCGTGCGGGATGGAAAAGCTGATATCCCGCAAAACGGGCCGCTGGCCAAAGGAAAAACTCAGGCGGTCCACAGAGAGCATCATCCCCTGGCGTCCCCCTTGACAATCAGATAGAGGAAGAACGGCGCGCCGATAAATGCTGTCAGGATCCCGATGGGAATCTCCACCGGGAAAATATTTCGCGAGATATTATCCACCAGCAGCAGGAACAGTGCGCCAAAGAGCATACTAGAGGGCATCAGGTGCCTGAAACTACTCCCCACCAGCTTGCGGGATAAATGGGGAATCACAAGCCCCACCCAGCCAATGGTGCCGGAGACCGCCACCGCAGAGGAGGTGACAAGCGTGGCGCTTACAATCACGATCAACCGCAGTCTCCTTACGTTTACCCCCAACGTGCGGGCCTCGTCATCCCCCAGGGAAAGGATGTTGATGCGCCAGCGCAGGATTATCAGCGGAACCAACCCCAGCAACATAGGCAGGATCACAAAGGTAATGTCACTCATCCTTGCGCCTGACAAACTGCCCATCAGCCAGTAGGTGATGGCAGGCAACTGGTCAGCGGGGTCGGCCACCAGTTTGAAGAAGGAAGTACCCGCCGAAAAAAGGGAGGACACCATAATGCCAGAAAGAACCAGCCCCAGGGTCTTCTTCCCCCGTGTCCGCTGGCTTACGAGCCACACCAGGCCCACCGTGAGGAGGCTGAAGAGAAAGGCGCTCAGCATGATGATGCGGGTGGAGGCGCCTGAGAGAATCGCCAGCGCCGCCCCAAACGCAGCGCCTGAGGATGCGCCGAGGATATCCGGCGCCGCCATGGGGTTTTGGAAAATGCCCTGGTAGGCTGCCCCGGCAGAAGACAGGCTGCACCCCACCAGGCAAGCCAGCAGGATGCGGGGCAGGCGCACATTGAAGAGCACCGTGGCCATCCGCTCGGGCCAGAAAGGCTCAATTGGAAAAACGCGGGAAATAAGGATGCCAACGGTTTCCTTCATCGGAACGGGATATCGCCCCAACTTGAAGGAGACCAGGATACCACCCAGCAGTAAAACAGCCATCGCCAGAAGGATAAGACGCTGGCTGCGCCCATGGTATTTGTTATTGTCCATGGGTGATCGCCTGATTGCGGTGCGCTCCCCGGCGCATGATATCGAGGGCAACCATCGTCTGATTAACGCAGCCTGGTGTCTGCAGCGCAAAAGGTTCAGCCAAGCCAATGGGATTTGCCCCCATTTTAATGACGTTTATAACACGCCGCAGCGATTTTGGGTGTCTGATGATTTTCAAAAAAACTCCTTTCATGTTTGAAAGCGTACAAACAGAAAGAAGCAAGGACTTTGTACACTCTCCTTCTCAAATGGCGGAAAGCTTGAGGGTTTCCCCTCAAACTCTCAAAGCTGAAAGGCTTAACCCTTGTATCAGCTTTGGGTGGCACAAGCCACCGGCAGACTGCCATGGGGTATCCTTTAGGCGCATCTGCTCGGAGATAGGCACATTGTAAGTATACCGGAAAATAAAGTCAATATGCGCAAAACACCTATGCCGTTACCAGTTCAAGCATATCAAACGCGCGCATTACCATGTAGCAATAGGGCGCCAGGTCCTCCTGACCAGGTGTCTGGCCGCACAGGGAGTGGGTCAGGGTGAGGGTGCTTAAAAACGCGGCGGTAATATCTGGGGCGCTATGGCGCACAAGCAAGCGTTGGGAGAGAATCATCGATTCCCTGACTGCCTCGTCCTGTAGTGCCTGTCCGTTGAGATCGATGTAGTATCTGCGCATCGACATCCTCAGGAAGCGGAGAATTTTTGCTACGGTGTCCTCGGCCAACGGCAGCCATTTCGGCGCCATTATGGCGTGGATGAAATGCGCCAGCGCCA
>JAAYJP010000058.1 GCA_012522875.1 Clostridiales bacterium
CCCGGGTGTATGATTAACTGGGAATTATGGGAATATAAGGGAGGTTATATCAATGGAAGCCAGCAGGACCCTCGTCTTTGTGATTGGTTTTCTCGTGGCGGCCGTGGCATTTGCGTACGCGGTCTTCCTTGCTGTGTGGGTAAGGCGTCAGAAAAACGAGAACATGACCATCGCGCGCATCGCGGAGTTGATCCGGGACGGCGCAAACACCTTTTTGCGCAAGGAATACACCCTTTTGGCGGGGTTCGCGGGGGTGCTGGCTGTTCTGATCTTCCTCTTCCTCCCACGGCCCCTGTGGAGCGAGCAGGGAAGCCTGGTGGAAAACCTGACGATGGCGCTGTCCTTTGTGGCGGGCACCATCTTCTCGGCCATTGCCGGTAAAATCGGCATCATGGTGGCCACCCGGGCCAATGCCCGCTGCGCTGAAGCGGCCGCTGAGGGCATCAAGCCCGCCTTCCTGATCGGCTTCCGCGGCGGCGCTGTGATGGGGCTTCTGGTGGTTGGCTCCTGCCTGCTGGGCGTGCTGGGTGTTCTGATGATTACCGGCAACAGCTCCATGCTGCTGGGCTTCTCCTTTGGTGCCAGTTCCCTGGCACTGTTCGCCAAGGCGGGCGGCGGCATCTTCACCAAGACGGCGGACGTGTCCGCCGACCTGGCCGGCAAGGTGGAGCTGGGCATCCCCGAGGATGACCCCCGCAACCCCGCTGTCATCGCTGACAATGTGGGCGACAACGTGGGCGACGTGGCCGGCATGGGCGCGGACCTGTTTGACTCCAATATCGCCTCCATGACGGCGGCGCTGATCATGGCCTCGGCCATCGACGGCTCGGCGCTTGGCATCTCCTCCATGATGGTCATCGTCTATGCCGCCCTGGGGCTTCTTTCCTCCATCATCGGGATTTTCACCGCCAAGATCGGTGAACATGGCAGCCCCACCAAGGCACTGAACAACTCCACCTATGTCACCACCGGGGTGTTCCTGGCGCTGACGGCGCTGGCCACCCTATTGTTCAAGGGCTTCGAATGGCGCATCTGGGGCGCCTCCACAGTGGGCCTGTTCGTGGGCGTCATCATCGGCCTTGCCACCAACTACTTCACCGACGACAATGCCCCCATCGTCAAACGCGTGGCCCGCGCCTCAAAAACCGGCCCTGCCTTTACCATCCTCTCGGGCGTATCCTATGGCTTCATGAGCGTGCTTCCCGCCATGGTGGGCATCGCGATTTCCGCTATGATAGCCTATAAACTCTGTGAGCCCCTGGGCCCCGGCTATGCCATGTACGGCATTTCCATGGCCGCGGTGGGGATGCTCTCCATCGTGGGGATGATCATCTCCAATGATGCCTACGGCCCTATCGTGGACAACGCCCGCGGCCTGGCTGAAATGGGCAGCCTGGGAGAGGACACCATCCGCATCGCTGATGAACTGGACTCCGCCGGCAACACCGTCAAGGCCGTTACCAAGGGCTTTGCCATCGGCGCCGCGGGACTCACCGTCATCAGCCTCCTGGGCGCTTTCATGAGCGAGGTGAATGTGGCCATCGCCGAGATGAATGTGGCCCTGGCAGCCGCTGGTGAGCAGCTCATTGAGTTCCTCAACGGCTTTGACATGCTCAATCCCAATGTGTTCTTCGGCATGATGGTGGGTGCTGCCATCCCGGCAGTCTTCTCCGCCATGCTAATCCTGGGCGTTGACAAAAACGCGCAGCGCATGATGGCTGAAATCCACCGCCAGTTCAAGGAAATCGTTGGCCTTGCTGAAGGCAAGCCCGATGCGCAGCCCGAGTACAACAAGTGCATCGACATCGCTACCACGGGCGCGCTTAAGGAACTGATTCCCGCCGGCCTGATGGCCATCGTGGCCACGCTGCTGGTGGGCTTTATCGGCGGCGTCAACGCCATTGGCGGCTTCCTGATGGGCAACATCGTTACCGGGCTTCTGCTGGCCCTCTTCATGTCCAACGCCGGGGGCATCTGGGACAACAGCAAGAAGTATGTAGAAGCCGGCAACGAGGGCGGAAAGGGATCGGAAGCCCACAAGGCGGCCGTCATCGGCGACACCGTGGGCGACCCCTTCAAGGACACCGCCGGCCCCTCCATCAACACGCAGATCACGGTGGTCAGCCTGGTGGCATCCCTGGTGGCCACG
>JAAYJP010000059.1 GCA_012522875.1 Clostridiales bacterium
ACGTTATAGCAGATGCGGTGATGGCCAGGCAGGCTGCCCTCATTGGCGATGTTGTGCTGAAACCCGAACCCGTTGATCATGGGCCGGTCGTTTTCTGCGCCCAGGATGGTCCAGGTGCCGCAGGAAAGGATAGCGGTATCCGCTCCTGCCGGCGCCGCCAAAAACGCGGATGCTGTATCGTGTTCGCAGACCGCCACATGGCGAAACGGCTTGAGCTGCCACTGCCTCAGGAAAGGCGCGGATGCCTGGCCAACAATGCTTCCCGGCATGACGATGGGTGCGAACATCTCGCGGCTTATGTTCAGCAGCTGCAGCAGCTCCTCAATCCAGTCCCTGCTGTCCCAGTCCAGCATCTGCGTTTCCGCTGCGACAGAATACTCGGTATATTGCTCCCCGGTGAGGTAGTAGCCCAGCAGATCAGGCAAAAACAGCAGCCGTTCCGCACGGTCAAGCCAGGCATCTTCCCGGTCTTCCCGCATGGCAGCCAGCTGCATGAAGGTGTTGAAGGGTGCCAGCTGGTTGCCAGTGAGCCGATACAGCGCCTGAGGGCTTATTCTGCGGTATATGGCGTCCTCATGGCGGCGTGTGCGCGGATCCCTGTAGGAACGGACCGGCTGCAGAAGGCTGCCTGCCGGGCTGATAAAGGAAAAATCGTTGTTGAAGCTGTCAATGCCAAAGGAATCAAAAGGCCGGCTGGCCGCTGCCTTCAAAAGCCCTGTGCACATCTGGCCGAAAATATACAGAAAATCCCAATACAGACCCTCCCCCAATTGGATGATGTGATTGGGAAAGGCATGCGCCTGGGACAGGGTGAGCTTTGACCCGTCAAAGCTTCCGCGGCAGATTTTGCCGCTGGAAGCCCCAAGGTCAAAGGCCAGATACTCCCTCATCAGGCCCCGCCTCAGATAAGGGATTTGGCGATGCCGCAATAAGCGTCCGCTTCAATGCGCTCCAGCATCGAGTACGCCATGAACAAATCCGGGCCAGACACCACCACGCCGTGCTTTTCCTGAATGACACCGATGGGCTTGCGCTCCGCCAGTTCACGCCGGGCATCGAAGTACTCGAATACCTTTTGCGCCAGTTCCGGCGTATACGCCTTGGTATAGGGGATGCATTCCACAACGCCCCGTCCCATGGTCGCCTCCGTCACATTGGGGATGGGCCTGGCGAAAGCGATGTAGGGCATACAGTGAAAAGGATGGGCATGGATGGTGGCGCCGATATTCTCAAACCGGGACAGGAGCATGATGTGCATATCACTTTCCCGGGACAGCCTGCCGCTGCCCTCCAGGATGTTCTCATCGTAGTCAATCAGCAGGATATCCTCAGGCTCAAGGCAGCAGTGCTTTCGCTCGGACATCAGGGACGGGGTGATCAGGATGCGGTTTTCATCGGCCCGCACAGCGAAATTGCCGCCCGCGGCGTTGGTCAGCCGGCGCTCCCACATGTTCCTGGCGGTGATGCACATTTCCTCCCGGATATCCGGATATGACAGTTTATCCATTTCTTCTCCTTTTCGCGTCAGATCAGCGCAATGCTGACAGAATCCATGAGCTCCCGGGCCCTTTGGGGCTCAAATCCCACCGACAGGGGGTTCTCAGCTTTGGCCGCTGCGACAGCGGTAGCGTAGCGGATGGTATCCTCCATGGCAAAACCCCGGCTAAACGCGTGCATGAGGCCGGCCATGTAGCAGTCGCCGCAGCCCACCGTGTTGTATACCGCCACCCGCGGCGCTGCGGCGTGGTAGAGCTTGTCCCCCGCGCGCACCAGGGATCCTCCCCCGCCCAGGGAAACGGCGATAATTTCGATCCCCAGCCCGTCCAGCTCCCCAATGGCCTTTGCCACCTCCTGGAGGCTTGTGGGTACCCTGCCGGCCAGCGCCGCCAGCTCGTCCAGGTTGGGCTTGATGAGAAACGGCTTGCGGGTGATGCCGGCTTTCAGGGTCTCCCCGCTGGCGTCCAGGTACACCCTGAGGTTTTTATGCGACAGCCTTTCCAGAATCCAGGCATAGATGTCCCGCCCCCGGAAATTGGAGACATCTCCTGAGAGCAGCAGGTCATCCCCTGGCTGGATCTCCCGGGTCATCACATCCATCAGCGCAGATAATTGCTCATCATCCGGCATCGGGCCTGTCTGGGCGATCAGGGTGCAGTCCCTGGACGCTTCCTCCACCAGCAGGTAATTGTCCCGGCTTTCCTGCCCTTCCCCATGAACAAAGTGGGTGGAAACCCCTGCCTCGCCAAGCATCTCCAGGATTTTTTCGCCATTTCGCCCAAAGGTGAAGCCGAAGGCACGGGAATCGGTGCCCATCAGTTTCAGGTTGGCCGATACATGCGTTCCTTTTCCGCCCACTGAAACCGCTGTCGCCCTGAGGCGGTTGGTGACATTGCGCTCCAGGCGGCCCAGATAGAAAATGTGGTCGATGGCCGGATTGAGGGTCAGCGTGTTGATCATTCCTGCGCGTCCCCCCACCGATCCAAGCGGAACTTGTGCAGCTCTTCGCCAAAGCTGGCCAGAAGCCCTGACGCATGGGTGAACACCTCATGCAGGCGAAGGTAGGCGGCATGCCGGTCCCTGTCCCACGAAAACGCCCGCCTTGTTTCATGCAGCGCGGGGATTCCCTGGTAGTCCTCCAGAAGGCCCACCGCCCGGGCGGCGATGGCGGCAGCGCCCAGGGAAGCGGCATCCTGTTCGATGTTGGTGGTGATCACATTCATGCCAAAAACATCGGCGAACATCTGCATCCAGAAGGGGCTCTTCGCCCCTCCGCCGCAAAAAAGGATGGGGTCGGACAAAGGCGTGTGCGCCTTGAGGTAAAGGAGCGAACTGCGAAGATTCAGCGCGATGCCCTCCATGGCCGCCCGGATCAGGTCTTCCCGCCGGGAGCCCAGGCTCAGGTTCAGAAAAGCGCCACGGATATGCATGCTTTCGTCCTGGGATGTTCCCCCCGCCAGGCTGGGATTAAACAGGACGCCGGCTGCCCCCAGGGGGGACTGGGAGGCCATGTCGCCCATCCGGTCGTACGCGTCCGGCCTGTCCGCGATTTCGCTCAAGAGTGTTTCCTTTACCCACTTGAACGAACTCCCGCCGGCAAAAATTGAAAAAGCGGAGGTATACAGGCCCTCCTGGGCGTGTGCAAACACATAGGATTTGTGGACGGGATCCAGCACCGGCTCCCTGGAATTGACGGGAATCCAGCTGGAGGAACCCAGGGATACATAAACGCCGCCTTCCTGTACGCCCACGGCCCCAAGGGCCATACAGGCGTTGTCCACCGCTCCGCAGGCTACCGGCGTGCCTTCCATAAGGCCTGTCTCCCGCGCCGCTTTTCCATTCACCCTTCCAATAATGGCATGGGAGGGAACGCGTTCCGGAAAAAGGGACGCATCAATGCCGGCAGCATCCAGACAGGGCTGCCACATCTCCTCCCGCTTGAGATGATAGGCGCCTGTGCCGGAGGCATAGGAGCGGTCCGTCCTCAACACCCCTGTCAGTTTCAGGTTGATGTAATCCTTGGAGCCGACAAAACGGCGCGTTCGCCTGAATATTTCAGGCTGATGCTTCTTGAGCCACATGATCTTGAACAGGGAGTAGCAGGGCGCCGGGAACCCATTCCCAGTGGCCAGGTACCACTCCGCTTCGCTGACCCTGCCGAAAAACGCCTTGCTTTCCTCCTGGGCGCGCGTGTCAGACCAGATGGGAACCTGCTCCAGCAGGGGCGCGTTTTCCGCATCCAGCGGGATGGCGACCAGGCTTTGGCCTGAAAGCGCTGCGCCGGCAACATCTGTTGCGGGAACGCCTGATGACGCCAGGAGTTTCTTGGTGCTGGCGCACACTGCGGCCCACCAGTCCTCCGGCCTCTGTTCATGGCGCTGGGGGCTTGGGCAATGGGTGCGATATTCCACAAAAGCGCTTTCAATAATTCTGAGCGCTTCATCATGGAGCGTGGCTTTGATGCCTCCGGTGCCCAGGTCATAGGCGATAAGATGCGGCAATTTTATCCTCCCCTCAGGGAAAAGCAAGCGCGGAATTGCGTGCCGCGCCTGCTGTCAAGGAATCGGAATCAGAAAACGACGGGTTCCTTCAGTTCCGGGCATACAAACACCTTCATCAGGCTGCGGTTCTTCCGGACCCCATCCCCTCCGTGCAGTTCGTACAGCGCGCTCTTGAGATCGCGCAAAGGCACGGCTTTGGAATACATGGGTTTGGGATCGATGATGCCATATTCAAGCAGTTTGATGGCATCCCCCCAGTTGTTGCCGATGCCGGCACAGGATCCGGAGACTTTCTTCTCTCCCAGCACAAACTCATAAGGCTCGAGCGCCGCGGTCCTGCCCTGGGGCACGATGCCAAACGCCTCCAGCTTCCCGCCGCGCCTGAGCATCTTGAACGCCTGTTCATAGGTTTTTTCGCTTCCCACGGATTCAATGACATAGTCCACGCCGATGCCGCCGGTCAGGCGCAGCACCTCGGCCACCGTGTCCGGGGTCTGGTTGCTGTCGATGACAAAGTCGGCGCCCATTTTTTTGGCAATTTCCAGCCTCTCGGGGTTGGTGCCGATGACGATCACCGGGGCTGCGGCGCGGGCCTTGGCCAGGGCCCCGTGCAGCACGCCCAGTCCGGTGCCGATGACCGCGACGCTGGCGCCAATGCCGGCGTCCATGCGCTGGCCAGCGTGGATAACCGCAGTCAGCGGCTCGATAAAGGCAGCGGCCCAGTCGTCCACACTGTCGGGGATCAGGTAACAGTTCTTCCCAGGGGCTCTGACATATTCCGCGAAGCCACCATCCGTGTGGATGCCAAGCTGTGTGAATGTCTGGCATAAAAGCCCATCGTTCCGCCTGCAGAAATAGCAGGTGCCGCAGGTGAGGCAGATATCCACCGCCACCCGGTCACCTTCCTTCACCCCCGTGACATTCTTTCCCACCTTTTCGGCCACGCCCCAGAACTCATGCCCGGTAATCATGGGCAGTTTGTCAGCGGCATAGTTTCCGGTGTAGATACTCCAGTCCGACCCGCAGATGCCGCACACCTTGACCTTGACCAGAACCTCATCATCGCTGATCCGGGGAACCGGCACCTCGCAGTATTCCATGTGGTAAGGCGCTTTAACCACCTGCGCCATCATCTTTTCACCCATCTGGCAAACCTCCCTGGCGCTCAGTTGCGCGGATTGTTGAAGATTTTGTCCCTGCGCCCTTCATAGGGCGCTTTGATGATCAGCGGTTTCAGATACGCCGCTACCTTTTCCACGCCGTCCCCCACGCTCATGGTCACGTCTTCATGCTCATAGCTCAGCACATAGTCGTATCCCACCATGGCAAGCTCCGTCATGACCTTTTTCCACGGCACGCTGCCCCATCCGGGAATGCGGAAGCGGAACGCCCGGTCCAGCCGCTGCCAGTC
>JAAYJP010000272.1 GCA_012522875.1 Clostridiales bacterium
ACTGCGCTTTGGCGTCATCGGAGCAGGGGGCATCGCTGACCGGCGCACCCTGCCCGGGATTTTAAAATCCGAATACGCGTCATTGAGCGCCGTGATGAACCCCCGGATCCAGGACGCCCGGCGGCTCAGGGAAAAATATGGCGCCCTGCGCGCTTATGATAACGCCGGAGAACTGGCCGGGGACGCCGCCGTGGACGCGGTGTACATCGCCTCCCCGGTGGCAGAGCACCTGCATCAAGCCCTTCTGGTCTGTGAGGCCGGAAAGCCTCTGTTAATCGAAAAGCCCCTGGCCCTCACCTGCGTGGACGGGCAAAAGATCACGGACGCATTCGCGGGCAGAAAACTGCCGCTGGCAGCCGGGCTGATGATGCGTTTTGGCGCCCACATCCGCCAGATGAAAGCCTGCCTGCAGGCAGGGGACATCGGCCCCTTGGTATCAGCCTACGCGCGCTTTTCCTGCTGGTATCCGGATATTCCGGGGGCCTGGCGCCAGCGCCCGGAGACCGGCGGCGGCGGGGCGCTGATGGACATGGGCGTGCATCTTATCGACCTGATCGCCTGGATGGCCGGAAGCCCGGTCAAACAGGTGGCCGCGATGAGCGACACCCAAACCTTCTCCTATCCGGTGGAGGACGCCGCCTCCGTCCTTCTGCGCCTTGAGAACGGCGCCCTGTGCGCCCTGCAGAGCCACTTCAACATCCCGGATGAAGGGGCGGACTGGCGGCTGGACCTGTTTGGCACCCGCGGCTCTCTTCTGGGGCCGGGTATCCTGGGCCAGGTGGACGGCGGACGGCTTGAAATGCTCTCCCTCGCGGAAACCGGCGGCTATGACAGCCGCCAGGACAGCAAGCGCCCGGTGTTTGCCCAATTGGCGGCGGACTATGGCGACCTGTATGCCCGGGAAATCGACAGCTTTTGTGCAAGCATCCTCAAGGGGCTCCCCCTGGAAGCGCCTGCCCAGGCAGCCCTTGATGCCCAGCGCGTGGTGGAAGCGGCCTATCAGTCGCAGAAGAGCGGGGGTTTTGTGACGGTCTGATCCAGCCCCTGGCTGAAGAATCGTGAATAAAGGAAGCCCTATGCTTTCTCCGGGCTCCCTGCCAACTGAATCAGGGCATCGGCGATCTGCGGGTCAAATTGGCTGCCTGCGCCCTCCCTGATGTAGCGAATGGCCGCTGGGCTTCGTTCCTCTGCCGGCAGCCGCTGCGTGCGTGTCACCCGGGCGTACGCCTCACAAACCGCGATGATCCTGGATATCAAAGGAATCTGCTCGCCCGCAAGGCCTTTGGGATAACCGGTGCCGTCCCACTTTTCGTGGTGGCTGTATATATACCCCGCAATATCCAGCGTGTCATCAAACAGGCTGAGGATGCGATACCCATACAGCGGATGCTGCATGATTCTGGAAATTTCTTCCCTGGAAAAAACATCTTTCTCCATTATCTTTCTGTCCAGCACTATTTTTCCGATGTCGTGCAGATACGCGGCCTGCTCCAGTTTGCTGATTTCATTGGCAGGCAGCTTCAAAGCCGCCCCGAGCCTGGTGCAAAGCTTTTGGGTGTCCGTTGAATGCTGCTTTTCCCGCGGGTATTTGGCATGCAAAGCCTCAATAATAGTATCCAGCATCTGTCTGTTTTCGGATTTGCGGTTGACGGTTTTATCCATGTACATCCCATTGTCCGCATCCAGTATGACATCGTCCAGGGATTGGCTGGGGCTTCGTTTTGTGGAAACGCCCGCGGAAATGCTGCACCTGATGGCATCAGCACATGCGCCGGCAACCCGGGATTTTATTTCCGACAGGATTTCCATGGCACCCTCCCAGGATGTCCTGGGCAGCAACAGGACAAACTCATCTCCGCCGATCCGGGCGATGATGTCTCCCGGCCTGCAAACCTGTCTGAAAATATCAGAGGCCTTCTGTATCAGCCCGTCGCCTGCGGCATGGCCAAAAATGTCATTGGTCATCTTCAGCCAGTTGATATCAGCAACAATCACAGACAGGGGAAGATTCTCCTGCGTGTCGATTGCCGCCCGGTTCTCCTCGAAGCATCTTCTGTTTTGCAGGCCGGTCAGAGCATCATAGCAGCTCAGGTAGCGTATTTCCGCTTCCCTTTCCTTGCGCTGGCTGATGTCCATGAAAGTGATCACAGCGCCCACGATTTCCCCGTTCTTGATTTTGGGATAGGAGGAGTATTCCACCGCAAAGGAAGTGCCGTCCTTGCGCCAGAACACCTCTTCCTCCGCGTGGGCGCCTTCGCCAAGGGAAAATGCTTTGAAAATCCTGCATTCCTCCACAGGAAAAGGCCTGCCATCAGCACGGGTATGATGGATCTGCCGGTGCATGTCCTTTCCCAGAAGCTCCTTCTCATCGGTGTATCCCAGCATTTCAAGGCAGCTTCTGTTGCAGAATGTGCATTTTCCTTCTTTATCAATGCCATAGATCGCTTCGGCGGAGGTGTCCAGGATCAGGCGAAGATCGTTGCCGCTTTCATCCTTCAGTTGGATGGTATCGTTGAGTTCGTGCCAGATGTCCTCCCTGGTCTTCTCGTAATAGGAGACCATCAGCAACTGGCTCAGGCTTGCCCCCGCGATGTTGAACACAGCCCGGGCGTTAAAGCCCGCCGGGCTCCATTGGGGCATATTGGAAAGGATAAAATACAGCATATAGCCAAAAAAAATAAGCATGACGATCCGCGCGGCCTTGCGCCTGAGCAGAAAATAGGCAAAGGGCGGAACCATGGACATCCAGATCAGGCCGTAATTCTGGTTCTGTACGATTTGATAAAACAAAATTTGGCACAGGATCAGCGCTGCAATGGCCATGTAGGCAACAGGTTCGTACCTGTTAGTCTTCCTGAAATAAATCAGCGCAAACAGGGCAACGGCAACGCCCGCCGCGTTGACCATGGCGGCGCTGTACATCTGAAAAAGAACAATATCGATCACCACGAAAACCGAACAGGTGGCCATTACGCCGATCAACAGGGCATTGAGCAGGCTCTCCTTCCGATACAGCGCGTCCGCCTTTGTAAGCCTGCCATGATTGCTCAGGAATCTCTCGATTATGGGTGTGGTGCCTTTCATCGCTTTATGTTCTCCCGCGTCAATGGTTGCCTTCATCAGGATCGATTTCGTTCTGCCTGGCTATAAATGCCAGGGCGTCCCCCTCATCCAGCGGCTTGGCAAACAGGTACCCCTGCATCCAGTCGCAGCCAAAATCCTTCAAACGGCTTAGCTGGCTCTCATGCTCCACCCCTTCGGCCACCACAAAGTAGCCCAGCTTGTGCGCCATGGAAATGATATCACTGGTGATGGCCTTTCCCGGGTCTGCGTCCAAGAGCTGATTGATGAAGTACTTGTCGATCTTCAGGCAATCCACATGCAGTTCCTTCTGCCGGGCCAGGGAGGAGTATCCCGTCCCGAAATCATCGATGCATACGCGTATGCCGGTTTTCCGCAGTTTCTCAATGCTCCGGTTGGCCGCTGCATAGTCCGAGGTGAAGATGGATTCCGTAATCTCAATCAGGACGTTGCCGGGATTGACCGCCATCCTGCCCATCAGCCGGAGCAACCCATCCGCAAAATCGGGATGCAGCAGCTGAATCGCCGAAATATTGACGGAAACACTGAGCGTATCCTGCCCCTGTTCACCCAGTTTTGCCAGGAACCCGAACGCCCGGGTGAACACGCTTTCTCCCAGGGGCAGGATCAGTTTGGTCTTCTCAGCCACCGGAATAAACTCCATTGGCATCACCAGGCCCAGGCTTTCGGTCCTCAGCCGCGCCAGCGCCTCAAACCCTGCGACACGCCCTTTGTGAATGTCAAGGATCGGCTGGTACTGCAGGATCAGATCGTGTCCGGGTTCTCCTGCCGCGGCGGCGGAGAGGGCGTGCCGGATGGTTCCTTCCCGGTTGACCATGGCCTCAAGCTTGTCATTGTAGACGGTGATGCCAAAATCCCTGTGCGATACAGCGATGCTTCGCTCCGAAGCAATCAGCAGCTTCCTGAGGATCGCGTCGGCGTCCAACTCCGCTTCAGCCTCCCCGATTTCCAGAATGCCGATACCCCCGCTGATTCTGTCCGTCACAAAAAGTGCTTCCAGCGTTTGCGCGAGGGTTTCGGAAAAAGCAGTCAGCTCGTCCAGATCTTTGTAGTCCCTAAGATAACAGACAAAACGGCTGGCATAGGTCTGGAACAGCTTGCGATTGCCTGCGCAATGAGCGCTCAGGGCTTTGGCCGCCTCGTTGATCAGGTTCTGTGCATACTGAAAGCCATAGTTGGCGGCCAGCAACGCCACCATGCTAAGGTTGATGCTGATGAGCGCCCTTTTCCTGCCGTCCCTGCTGCCGGCTTCTTTCTTCAGAAGTTCCTCCAGATACTCCCGGTTGTACAAGCCTGTCAACTTGTCATGCTCGTTGAGAAAGATGAGATGATCCTCCAGATCCTTCCTGTCGGAGATATCAAAGATGATCCCTTCCAGCGCCTCCACGTTTCCCTGGTCATTATAGACGCCCTGGCCGATCTCCAGCACCCATTTGCGCTTGCCCTGTGATGTCACCAGCTCATACTCGGACCGGAAGGGCTGCCTTTTTGCCACAGCCTTTTCCCACTGTGCCCAGAGGCTTTCCCGGTACTCCGGGGTGATCAGGTCATTGAAGGCAACACGGCGGTTGCCTATCAGGTCGCCCGGCGCATAGCCGGTCAGGTCCCGGCAGCCGGAAGACACAAACTGCATCGTCCAGTCCCGGTCATAATGGCAGCGGTACGCCATCCCCTGGAGGTTTGACAGGAGCACGCTTTTGCTGCGCTCACTTTCTTCCAGCGCCTTTTCCGCCAGTTTGCGCTGCGTGATATCGCGTGATACTCCCAGAAAGCCGGTAGCCTTGCCCCTCTTGTCGCGCAGAAAGGAGAGGTTGATCTCCAGCTGAACAATGGAACCATCCGCCTTATAGTGCCCGACTTCAATGGTCCTGGACCGGTTCCTGTCAGCGCCGGGGTCTTTTTCCTTCTCCAGTTCCTCAAGAAACAGCGCCTGGATTTTATGGAGGGTCTCCTTTGGAAATTTGTCCTCCATCTTCCTTTTGGCATGCTCTTCCGGCGTCTCCCCCAGAAGCTTAAGAACGGAGGGGCTGACATAGGTGGTATTCAGGTCCATGTCCATTTGCCACACGACGTCTGACATGTTTTCAGCGATGCCCCGGTACTTGTTTTCACTTTCCACCAGCGCGGCCTCCGTGGCTTTCTGGCTGGTGATGTCCTGCAGGATGCAATGTGTCTGCTTGAACGCCCCGGAAGGATCGGTTCCGATGCTGCCTTCAAAGGCAATGTACAGCGGCTTGCCGCTTTTATGAAGGACCTCGTATTCGCAATGAATGTGTCCCTGTGCCTTGAAAACCGGGAACCTGCGCAGAAAGGCTTCCCGGTTTTCAGGGGAAAGCAAGTCGCCAAACCACTTGCCAATGGCCTCCCCGCGTGTGTATCCCAGCAGCTTGCACCATTGCTGGTTGACTTCAAGGATGTTTCCGTTGGTATCCAGGGACTGGTAGCCAAGCGGCGCTTCGTCAAACAGCAGCTTGAACCTTTCCTCGGACTGGACCAGCTGTTGCCGTGACTGCCTGAATGCCTGCTGGCGCAAGAGGAGAAGGCTCAGCAAAACAGTTGCCAACGGATAGATCAGCATCACCGGTAAAGCAATCGAGCGGATGACCGTGAGGTGAATGGAAACCGGCAGAAGAAACATGCACAGGAGCATCACAGCATGAACCGCAATGCCCATGGCCAGCACATTCAGCCATTGCCAGCCGTTCCATTTCGGCCTTACCCAACGGCGCCAGGCCAGGCCGATGAGCGCGCTGGTCAGGATGGTGGCAAGGCCGGCCCCTATTCCGGACCCGCCGATCATGATTCTGACAATCATCGCCGCAGCCACCGTGATCGCGGTGGGCACCAGGCCGAATGCCAGGCCCGTGACGCTGATCAGGATGGTCCGGGTGTCAATGATGATCCCGGCCTGGAAGGGAAATGGCAGCATCATCAGAACGCCGCAGATGACGGCGATCAGGATGCCGGTGATTGCATTGTGCCAATGGCGCAGCCTGGGCGGCAGATAATAGACCGCTTCATAAACCACAGACAAGACAAGCAGCAATGCCGCGTTATTGGACAAGATTAAGAAAATTTCCCGATCCATTCAATCCCCCGGATGATACTGCCAGCGCGGGCAACCCACAGCGCTGGAGGGCGTTGATGCAAGTCCTAAGCAAACATGAACAGAGAAGGGTACATGTACTGAAGCTTCTTTTGAAAACCGCCTTTTGGTGGTACAAGATGCTCCTTTTCCTGAGTGTTTTCAATCTAACATGGCCTTTGCGTCCGGTCAAGGAAAACCGTTGGTTCCTCCCCGGCAGCGTCCAGGTGCTGGATTGATGCCTGAGATTGGCGGATATGGCGGCCCTTCACGAAAGGAACCCGCCCCTCCCAATGGCAGGCGCCGCCAAAGGGAGGGGCGGGGGTCGGTGCTGGCAACGCTTATCAGGGCTTCTTTCCTCTGCCTGTTCAGCCGACGGTTGCCATGCTGAACATCAGAACATGTGCGAACAGGCCAACCAGGATATACAGCTTTCCGCGCAATCTGATTCTGTCCTTATTATCCATGGTGTATTCTTTCCCATAGGTTCATCGGGTCTTGCTTCTTTGTTGCCGCAAAGGCAATCTGAGAACAGCTTCCCGGTAAGGGTTGGTCCGTTATTGCCCGGGCCGTTGGGCGCGTCTCGTGAGCGTATGCTTGGGGCCTGCTGTCCGCTGATGCCGCTGTGGGAGGAGGTGCCCGCTGCCGTCCATACAAATCTATCGCAATCGAAATGTACCCCCCGCCTGGCTGCATAATCGCCTGGAATGAAAAATTTGGCTCTGTTGCTTTTTGACGCTTTATGAATGTCCTGCGCTGTCTTGCGTTCAAACAAGGAATATGACTGCTGTATTTATAATGTGTTTCTTATTATTGCAGGTTTCATCACTGGAAAATCCCCGGAAGTCGTGGGGGCACATTCCCAGGGCAGCGCCTGTATGCTATACTCCTGGGGACTTGAAGCGCTTGTTTTTCGGGGAGAAAGGCTGTGAACACATTGCGATGGAAAACCGCCATGGTGGCGGCGCTGGCGCTGTTTTTTGCCCTGCCAGCCTCAGGAGAATGGACAGCCACCGCACCGCCGCCCTTTGAGGGCTGGCCCGTCCGCACTTCGGAGGGGTATTTATGGGTGGATGATACCCAGCCAAAGAAAGCGTTCATCTTCGCTGATGATTCCCTGGGGCGGTGGATTTATTTGTCCCGGGATCTTCAGATTTCCATTGAGCGCCTCACCGGCCGTTATGAGAAGCGTGATGTGGTGTGGTATATGGCGGACATCCGTTTCCGGGACGGCCAGGGTTTCCGCGCTTACCCGGCCGATCCCAAACGGCCTTCCCGCGCCCAGGAAAAGCCGGAGACCATTGCCAGGAATAACCAGGTGGTTTATGCCCAGAACGGCGATCTGTTCTCATTCCGCGTTTACAACAAGAAGCGGGTGGGCCTTATTATCCGGAATGGAAAGGTGCTGTATGAAAAAACCTACACCCATGCGGTATCCGTCATTCCCCCGCTGGATGAACTGGCGCTGTTCCCCGATGGCCACATGGAGATGCGCACGCCCGGGGAATACTCCGCCCAGGATTATCTGGATGCCGGCGCCCTTGATGTGCTGGCCTTTGGCCCGATCCTCTTCCAAAACCGGGTAAAGGATGAACGGCTGGAGATGAGCTTTACCCACCGGGAGCCACGCAGCGCCATCGGCGTCATGGGCCCCGGGCACTTTATCGGCATCATGGTGGAAGGCCGCAACAAACGCTCCGCTGGCGCGCCTTTGAGGTTTGTGGCTGACAGGCTGCTGGAAGCAGGCTGTCATGAGGCCTTCACCCTGGATGGCGGCCAGACAGCCGCCATGCTCTTCATGGGCAACAACGTTACCTCACCCGGCATTTACAACGGCTACCAGAAGGCACGCAAACAGCAGGATATCCTGGGTATCGGTCGGTGGGAGTAAACCTTCTGCCAAGGTGATGTAAGAACTTCCATTTTCCTTCGCCCATAGGCTGCGGGAAACCGGAATTCCCTTCCAGGGAAAACGGGGGAACGGCCGCAAAGCCGCTCCCCTGAACCATGCTGCCTCTATGGGCTTGCGGCGCGTTCCCCTTACTCTGCCACCCTGACCGGAAGGATCAGGTAGGTGTACTGGTTGCCGGTCACAGGGCAGACCACGCAGGGGCTGACATTGGTGTTGAAGCGCATGGCCAGGTCCTGTGTGTCGATGTTTTTGATGACATCGGTGAGGTAGGCCGCGTTAAAGGCGATGTTCAGCGGGACACCGTCAAAATCGATGGACACCTGTTCCGTGGCCTCAGCACGCTCAGCGTTTGCGGAGATGGTGAGCATCTGGTCTGCCACGGACAGCTTCAGCAGGTTGTTGCTGCCATCCCGGGCTACAATGGCGGCACGGTCGACAGAGGCCAAGAGCGCCTGGCGCTCAGCCCGCACAGCGGTGGTCCAGGAGGTGGGCAGGATCTGCTTATAGTTGATGTATTCCCCCAGGATCAGCGGGGAATAAACGGTGGTTTTGCCAAAATTTGCCATGAAATGGGTTTTTGACAGGGTGAAGGTGATGGGCTGGTCGCTGTCGGGGATCATGCCGCTCAAATCCTTCATGAGTTTGCCGGGGAGGATATGGGACAAACTGTCCTTGCCCTTGGGCAGCTGGTGGGCTACATAGACACGCTGCATGGCCAGGCGGTAGCCGTCCAGGCACACAAACCGCACCTCCTCAGGGGAGACTTCCATCAGGCAGCCGGTGAGGATACGGCGGGTCTCATCGGTGGAAATGGCGAAGATGATCCGGCTGACGGCGGCTTTGAACTTTTGCTGGCTTACGGTAACCACCGTCTCAGGCGTTACCTCCGTGATGTCAGGAAAATCCTCCGCGTCCATCATCACAAGGCTTGTCTTGCTGCCCGCATTTTTCACCACCGCCTGGCGGTTGTCCCGGGTGTTCAACTCCACTTCGCCTGAGAGGGAACGCATCCATTCAGCGGTCAACTTTGCCGGCAGCAACGCAACCCCGTCCTCCCGGACGGCGGCCGGTATGGTGGATGTGATGGTAACCTCGCCATCGGTGCAGGTGAGCTGCAGGCCGTCCTCCCGGGTTTCCAGAAAAACCCCGTCCTGAAAGGCGCGCGTTGGGCGCTGGGCCTGCGCATGGCTGACCATACCCATGCCGTGGTTAAAATCGCTGGCGTTGAAGATGACTTGCATACATTCCTCCTTGTGCCGCGGGCACCAGAAAGCGGCAGTAGTAAATCAATGTAGTAGCAGTAGTAGGGGCTGTGGACAGCGTGGAAAAGGCTGATTGCCCAGTTGCCACGCGCCGGAATCATCCCAGGCGGCGGTGGATGGAAGGCGCCGAACTGTGGATGGCTGTGGACATTCTGATTTCATCCGCCACTTTTTGCGCCAGTGGCCGGCCTGACAGACTGTCCTGAAGGAGACCCCCTGGCCCAAAGCCCGCCAGTTCCCCTTGTGTTCGCAGGGAAGGAAGGAGCAGGGGTGTCCGGTGTTTTCCACCCTGTTCAAGGATTGTGGGCGGATCATCCCCAGGCGGAAAGCCTGTCCGGCCGTGGAAAGCTCCGGGCTGTCCCCATCCTGCCCACAGGCTTATCAACCGGTCCGGTCAGATTTTGGATGCCGCGCCCTCATCCAAAAGGAGGGTAACCCTGTGGTGAAAATGGAGAATGGAAGCGGGCAGCCTGGGGGTGACATTGCCTTTCACCATACCGCGCACAGCCTCCGCCTTGTCTTCTCCCGTGGCCAGGAGCATGATTTTCCGGGCGGACATGATGGTGCCAATTCCCATGGAGATGGCTTGGCGGGGCACTTCACGCTCAGACGGGAAAAAACGTTTGTTGGCCTGGATGGTGCTGTCGGTGAGGTTCACAATCTGGGTGCCGGCGGAGAAGCTGTCAGCCGGCTCGTTAAAGCCGATATGCCCGTTGCGCCCGATACCCAGCAGCTGAAGGTCAATGCCGCCTGCCCGTTGGATAGCGGCGTCATAGCGCCTGCACTCGCGGTTCAGGTCCTTCGCATTGCCGTCAGGAAGATTGGAGGCCTTGAAGTTCACATGGTCAAACAACTGAACCTGCATAAAGGCGTGATAGCTGCAGGGATGCGAGATGGGCAGGCTGACATACTCATCCAGGTTAAACGTGGTGGCCTGGGAAAAATCCACGGCCTTTTCCTGAAAAAGCCTTATCAGTTCCTGATAGGTGGCCACCGGGGATGACCCTGTGGCAAGGCCGAGGACGCTGCCCGGCTTGCCGGTAATCTGGGCGGCCAGGAGCGTGGCAGCCGCCTGGGCCAGCGTTTTGGCGTTGGGGTAAACATGGATGATCATCGTGAGCCTCCCATCATTTTTGTTAATTATATCATATCCGGCTTTGGCGCGCTGACTTTTTCAACCTTGTTGCGCGGCCAGGCTGCGCGGGGAGCCGAAGGAGCGCTCCAGGGGGAAACTCAAGGCTGGCAGCAGAAGGGCCAGAGCCGCGCAGAGGATGATCGTGGTCGCGGCGTTTCCAACGATTTCCCCAATAAAATATGGAAAAACGGCGTTCCCCGCGGTGGTAAAGATCATCATCACCGCAAATACCGCGCCTGAGCGCTGGGGGAGGGAACGGCCAGCCAGTACGAACAGCATGGGCCACACCGCGCCGCATCCCGCACCGTACAGGACAGCGCCCAGCAGCCTCAGTTCCGGGCCCGGCGCCAGAAGGCTGATAACAGCGCCCAGAGGTATCAGGAGGGTCAGGTAGCGCAGGCTGACCAGTTCCTTGCCATCCATCCGGGTACCCACCAGGCGCAGCACGATCATCCCCAGCCAGAGCAGGGAGACGGACAGGTCCGCCAGGGTGGCTGCCTCTTCAGGGAATAGCTGCTTTAAGTAGGCAAGGCCAACAGATTCACAGCCCAGATAGAAAAAAACCATCAGGCAGCAAATCAGCACGGTCCGGGACTTCAGCACCGAGAACATATTAAGCCGCGTTTTGTCCGCTTTTCCAGCCCCCATATCCCCGCCGGCCAGGAGGATCAGCAGCCCGGACACAAAGACCAGCCCCGCGCAGATTAAAAGCAGCCCGCCGTACGGCTGCCCGACGGACAAATACCACACCAGGGCCAAGGGCGAGAGGACCGCGCCCAGGCCAAAGCAGACCTGGGACCAGTTCATCCACTTTGTGGCATGCTCCGGGTTTTCATCGGTGAGGAGGGCGCTGGAGATGGCTTCGCTGGGGCTAAAGCCCATACCGGTCAAAAAAAGCCCGATCAGAATGGCGGTGAGGGACTGGGCCAGGAAGGTGACAATCAGGCCTGCCACCATCAGAGCGCAGCTCACCAGGACGATGCGGCGCTTTCCGATACTGTCTGCCAGGGAGCCTGAAAGCAGGACACTTAGCAGCATACCCAGCGCGTGGGCCGTGATAAACCGTCCGGC
>JAAYJP010000060.1 GCA_012522875.1 Clostridiales bacterium
GGCACACGGGCCGTCTAAACGGGAAATGCATCCAAAAAAGTGGGGATGAGGGCCGGTTTTCCGGCATATTTTACAGTAATAGTGGTAAATGTTACCATTACATGATATAGTGTGTAAAATCGGATGCGAAGATGTTTCGAATTTTTGCGTTTGGTTTGCAGTTAATCATCAAGGGGTGATTCCATGGCATCGGTTGAGGATATCGGTATAGACCTTGGCTCCTCGAATGTGCTCATCTGTGAGCGGGGAAAAGGCATTGTTTTAAACGAGCCGGCGGTGCTGGCGGTAAACCATGACACCCGGAACATCATCTCTATTGGACAGGAGGCCTATCAGATGATGGGCCGGGAGCCAGCAGGCATCTCCGTGGTGCGGCCGCTGCGGCGGGGCACTATCCAGGATTTCGACATGCTGAGTATCCTGCTCAACTACTTTGTCATGCGTGTGGTGGGAAAGCACCTCTTTAACCGCCCGCGGGCGCTGCTCTCTGTCTCAGCCACAGCCAATGAAATTGAAAAGCGGCAGTTGATCCTGGGCATGCTGGAGGCGGGCGCCAGGCGCACCCAGCTGCTTGAGCGTCCCCTGGCCGCTGCCATGGGCGCCGGTATCCTCATCAACGAGGTCTCCGGCCGCATGGTGGCGGACATCGGCGGCGCCACCACGGATATCGCCGTCATCTCTTCCGGTGAAATCATGGCCCGCAGCATTCAGGAGAGTGCCGGGGACCAGGTCACCGACGCTATCATCCGCTATATCAGGCTTAAGCACAACCTGCTTATCGGCTGGCGAACCGCTGAGGATGTGAAGAGCGCCATCGGCTCCGTGGATCCGGAAGACCAGAACGACCTTTCCCTGCCTGTGGCCGGGCGCAACCTGGTCAGCGGGCTTCCCAGGCAAGTGGATGTTACCAGCGAGGAGATCGTGGAAGCGGTGGAGGAACCGCTGCGCCTGTTGGTGGAAGGTTTCCACAGTGTCATTGAAAGGATTCCAGCGGAGCTGGCCAACGACGTATTTGACGATGGCATTGTCCTGACCGGCGGCGGCGCCAACCTCAGGGGCCTTTCCACCGTCCTTCAGCGGGAAATGCAGATTCCCGTCTATGTGGCCGAGCATCCCCAGGAGTGTATCGCCCTGGGCTGCGGGCTGGCGCTGGAGCGGCCAGGCGAATACCAGCGCATTCTGGGAGACGCCCGGAAGCGGCGCTGAGGATCAAGGAGTTTACACATGAAAAGCCATCGCAAGGAGCTGATGTTCCACCTGAAGACGCGGCGGGGCCTGGTGAATATCACCCGGCGGGTGCAGGAGGCGGTAGACGAGAGCGGCGTTCTTGAAGGCCTGGTGCTGATTAATCCCATGCATATCACAGCTTCCGTCTTTATCAACGATGATGAGGCTGGCCTCCATCAGGATTTTGAGGCATGGCTTGAGCGGATCGCCCCTGAGAAACCCCACAGCCAGTATCGGCACAATGGCTTTGAGGACAACGCCGACGCGCATATCAAGCGCAGCGTCATGGGGCGCGAGTCTGTGGCGGCCATCACAAAGGGCAAGCTGGATCTTGGGACCTGGGAACAGATCTTCTATTACGAGTTTGATGGCAAACGCGATAAAAGGGTGCTCATCAAGGTGATCGGGGAGTAGTGCCGGAAAGGACAAAAACGGGGAGGCTTATAGGGGAGCGTCCCCCGATTTATACCGGGACAAGCCCGAGAAGGGTTTCAGCGGCCGACACATAGCAGAAAAAAGCACCCCGCCCGGCAAAGCCTGTCCGGCGGGGGGTGGGGGACGGATATATCGCGTTTTCACTGGCCGCGGCAAAGCGGACGGGTAAACGCACCAGCTCCCCCAGGCGGCGAATCGCCCACAGATACGCTGTCGGCCTAATACCTGGGCGGTACGTTCTGGGGGATATGGTCATTCATATTGTTGCTCTTGACCTTGTTGGTGTTGATTTCATCATCCGGCGCGGTGGGCGTGGGGCGGTGGGGGTGATCCTGGGATTCCTTATAGGGCACTTCTGCCTTGGGGCGGTAGGTGTTGGGATCCACCTCATAATCATGGGGGGAGTCGTGAACCCCGGGCTTTCCGATGCCTTCTTCTCCCGTATAGAAAGCCTCTTCCCCATCCTTCACCAGGCGGTCCAGGATATCGCGCTCAGCGGGGTTCAACTGGCGTATTTCACGCGCCAGGCGGGTCAGGCGCTCCTTCTCCTGGCGGACTTTTTCCTTGATTTCATCCTCCGTGAAGGTATTTTTCACTCTATCCACCGCTTTTTTGCCCACATCCACCGCCGAATGGAAAACTACCTCGCCTTTCTCGGCCATATTCCTGACGCCCTCGCTTTGCACAAAATTCTCGATGGCGTCTTTGGATTTCTCCACTGTGTCGGAGATGGCGCCGATGCCTGCCATGATGATCTTTCTGACTTCCTTGTCCAAACTTGCCATAAATGACACCTGCCTTTCCAGGTTATTATACCCTTTTGCGCCCCAAACACGCGCCTGGGCGAAAACACTCAGGCACATGGATCTGCGGCTATTCAGGCGCCGGCGGGACCCGGGAAGCCGCCATGTCTCCGCGGAGCAGTTCGTAAATCATCAGGCTGGCGGCTACCGCGGCATTCAGGGACTCCGCCCCGCCGGGCATGGGCAGTTTCAGCTTCAGGTCTGCCAGTGCCAAAAGGGGAGGGGCGAGGCCCGCGCCCTCATTACCCACCAGCAGGCAGGTTTTTTCCTTAAACGGGGGTTGGCTGAAAAAGGGGCTGCCCGAAAGGTCCCCGGCAATCAGCTGCCATCCCTTATCCTTAAGGGTGGTGAGGGGGACGGACAAATCAGGGAAGCTGTATACCGGCATCCGGAATATTGCCCCCATGGAGGCACGCAGCGCTTTGGGGGAGAAGGGATCGGCGCAGCCGCTGTCAATGAGCATGGCGTCATTCCCCGCGGCGTACATGGTGCGCAGGACAGCGCCCACATTGCCCGGGTCCTGCACCCGGTTGAGCGCCACGAGGCGGCGGCCCAGGTCACGGGGCAGCACGGCCGTCGGCAGGGTGCAGAGGGCCAGAATGTCCTGGGGCGTTTTGCTGTCGGAAAGGGCCCTGATTACTTCAGCGCTCACCAAAAAACAGTCCAGGCCGGCATCTAGCAAAGCGGCGAAGCGTACCTGGCTGCCTTTGAGGAGGATGAGCGCCTCAGCCTGCCCCGCACACACCGCCTCCTGGCTTAAGTGTTCTCCTTCCGCCAGGAAGCGCTGGTGCGCCCGGCGGCCCGTCGGGGTCTTCAGCTGCCGCCAGGCCCTGACCTGGGAGTTTTTGGCGCTGGCAATCTCTTTCAAAGCAGGCGGAGCGCCTGGGGCTGGTCCACCAACAGGGCCCGGAGTGATTCCGCCGGGACGCCTTTATGGCGCGCATAGGGCAGCACAAAGGCCGCGGCTGCGAAGCCGGTGGCCGTATGCTCGTCCATTTTCAGCGCCTTGCTGTGGCGCAGGTAGCGCAGCAAATCCCGGCGCAGCTTGATGGGCAGGGGCGCGCCCAGGTCGCTTAAACGGCGCAGCCAGGCTTTCAGCCGGCTTTCCGTGGCGGCGCTGAGAGGCTCCTGGTGCTGGCGCAAAAGCTGGGATACATGGTCCAAATTGATGGGTGTGGGGGCCGCTTCCTCCCAGTGCCAGCCTTCTTCAGCGGCGAGGCTTACAACCGGCCAGGGGGACAGGGCATAAACGGGCGTGTTGAGCGCGCTTATCTCATGGGCCTGGGACACAATCACATGCCGGCGGGACAAGGGGCTTGCCCCAGCCTGCGGGCTGATGGTCATTCGCTCCGCTCCGCCCTGCTGAGTCAGATCATTGCCGGGCATCATCAAACTGTTCAAGCCCATCAGGCCGGCCAGGGTTTCTCCGGCCGATGCGGCGTCTGCCAGGGCAGGAGACGATACCTGGAATTGCGGATACAATGCTGCCAACAGGATGAGATGGGTTGCCATCCCTGCCCCCATGATGAAACCCGCTTGCTTCATGGTATCCTCCACCGCTGAAACGGCGGCGCTGAGGCTGTTTTGCGGCATCAGCAGGGGCTGCCTGCGCCGGAAAAACATATCCGTCAGCGAGCGCACGGGGCTTGAAGGCTCAGGGATTTCCCGGGCTTTGGGGGTGGGTTCTTCCATATCCTGGGGCAGGGCTTCCTGTTCCTCCTGGGGCCAGTAGAACATACGGTGCTGGTTATCCGGCATCAGCACCAAAAAAAGGCGGTCACAGTCCGGTGGGAGGGTCTGGGTTCCGCCAGCCGCTTCCTCAGCCGGGCTTGAAAAGGGCCCGTTGATAAACCCGCCGTTTCTCACATAATAGCGCGGGGTGAGGGGGGCGTGGCGGGTTTCCTCCCGGGTGGCCACTTCATAGACCATATCCCGGGGGAGGGATTTGATGGCGTCGGAATACACGATATAGCGGTTGTGTTCACCCCTGAAAGGGGAATAGTTGCGGTTGGGCCTGACCTTGCCCTGGGCCGGCGCAGTGCCCTGAAGATCCAGCACGCACAGCGGGCCCAGCTCGCGCATCCGCTCCTTGAAGGTGTGCTGTTCCTGCCGGTCCGGCGCGATGCGCAGAAAACCCTGGTCGCGGAAGGCGTCGATGTCCTCCGCCGCCAACAAACCCTGGGAAGAGAGCAGGGGGCGCACCCTGAAGAGCACCCGTTGGGTATTGTCCTCCTGCAGATAAGCCAGAACGCGTTGACCTGATAAATCCATTGGCATCCTTCCTGTCCAAAATGTATTTGCCCCTTTGTTTCATTGTATGCCAGCCCCCAGAAGGCGTCAAGGCAATGTGCCCGGCCAATTTGCGAAGGTGGAAGCACCGGTGGTATAATTCTCTGTACAGTTGGGTCGAACAAGGAGGATAATTGCTTGATTCCAAAAATTGCAGAACTTCTGCGGGGCCAGTTTGCTCCCGGCGCCCACAGCGAGCTGCGTGCCCAGCGCAGCCTTACCAGGCGCGTCACCCTGCTTCAGGGAAACCTCACCCGCAATGCCCGCGCAGAAAGCCAGGGCGTCAGCGCCCGGGTGTACCAGGGCGGTGTATACGGATTCGCCTCCCAGGCGGAACTGAGCGGGGAAGCGGCACGCCGCGCGCTTAAAACCGCCACGGGCAATGCCAAATTCCTGGACGGACATGCCAGGCGCGGCCAGGGCGCGCTGCCGGATATCTCCTCCGGCGCCCTGGCGACCCAGGAGGATTTTACCGACCTTCCCCAGAAGCATTACCTGGATTTCCTCAGGCCGCTGGATGCCTATATCGCCGGGAAATATCCCGGTTTGGCCAGCCGATCCCTGGTGGCCTACGCTGACTCCATGGAAAAGCAGTTGGCCACCTCAGACGGCTACACCTCCCACATCCTGGCGCCCCGGAGCTATATTTATATCTTCCTCAACGATAAGGCCCAGGGTGGCATGCCCGTGGAAGTGTTCAAGACCTATGGTGGCAGCGGCACCTTTGACATCCAGTTCAAGGCGCCCGAGGACCTCTATCCTGAGGTGGACCGGCTGTATGAGCACCTGATGAAAAAGCGGGAAGGTGTTTTTGCCCAGGCGGGAAAAAAGACGGTGATCCTTCATGGCGAACTGGCCGGGATGCTGGCCCATGAGGCTGTGGGGCACACGGTGGAGGCAGATCTGGTGATGGGCGGCTCCGTGGCAGGGCCGATGCTTCACGAGATGGTGGCAAGCCCTCTGGTTTCCATGACCGACTTCGCCCACTCAGCCTTTGGCCAGGAAGCGCCCCTGCCCGTCTATGTGGATGATGAGGGCGTGCTGGCCGAGGACGCGGAGCTGATCCGAAACGGCCGCCTCACCGGCTATATGGTCAACCGGGAGCTGGGCCGGCATTTTTCCATGCGGCCCCAGGGGAACGCAAGGGCCTTTGGCTTCAACGATGAGCCTCTGATCCGGATGCGCAATACCGCTGTGCTGCCCGGGCGGGACAAATTTGAGGACATGATCGCCTCCGTGGAGGACGGGTATTACCTCATCTCCTCCAATAACGGCCAGGCGGACACCACCGGGGAATTCATGTTTGGCATTTCCCTGGGCTATGAGATCAAAAACGGCCGCCTGGGCCGGGCCATCTTTGACACCACCATTTCCGGCATCGCCTTTGACATGCTCAAAACCGTGGACCGGGTAAGCGACCGGGTGAGCTGGTCCTCTTCCGGCTTCTGCGGAAAAAAACAGCCCATGCCTGTTGGCCTGGGCGGACCGGACCTGCGCTGCCAAGTGATGATCGGAGGCAAATAACAAATGCAAATATTGAATGACACGGTAGCCCTGGCGCTGGAGGCCTTATCCGGGCTGGGGGCGCAGATCTGCTCCGCCCGTGCGGTTAAGAGCTGCCGGAACGAGTTCAACGTGGACGGAGGCAGGTTCAGCCTGTTCCGCACAACACTGGACAGCGCACTGACGCTTCAGGCTATCAAGGACCATAAGCGCGGCCTGGTCAGCGGCAACAGCTTTGATGAAAAAGCGGTGCGCCTGGCCGCGGCGGACTGCCTGGCGTCGGCTGAGGCCGGCCAGGAGGACACGGCCTGGGATATGGCGGACACAGGCGGCGGGGACTTTGCCCAGGATCCCTATGAACCTGACATGGATCGGCTTTTTGCCCGTACCCGGGAGATGCTGGAGGAAATCAAGCAGGATTATCCCAAGGTCATTGTGGAGCAGTTGGTCGTCTCCCATGTCCAGGCGGACAGTGTGTACGAAAACAGCAAGGGGGTGCGCTACACCGCCAAAAGCGGCTGGTATGAGGTGGATATCATGTTCTCCGGGCATGAGGGGGACAAGTCCTCCTCCTTCAATGGCAGCGGTTTTCTAGCCGACAGCCTGGAAAAGCCATTTTTGGAACTGGCCGGCCTGCGCCGGCTGTTGGCGGACGCCCAGAACCAGATCCACACCACACCCGCTTCCGGCACGGGGGAGGGCGCCGTGGTGTTCACCCCGGAGTGCCTGGGCAGCATCCTGTATGAGCTGGCGGGCAACTATGTTTCGGACGCTGTGCTCATTGACGGCACAAGCCAGTGGAAGGATAAACTGGGCCGGCAGGTGGCCGACCCATCCCTGACCCTTAGGCTGGCGCCGGGGGACGGGCGCATTATCAGCGGTGAAAAATATACCGAGGAGGGCTATCGGTCGGAGGATTTCGCCTTGATTGAAAAGGGCGTGCTCAAACAGTTCCTTCTGTCCGACTATGCCGCGCGCAAAACCGGGCACACCCGTGCGCCCAACTCCAGCTTTGCCCTGGTAGTGGAGCCGGGAGACTTGCCCCTTGAAAACATCATCGCTTCCATCGAAAAGGGCCTGCTGGTGGGACGTTATTCGGGTGGTGCCGCAGGCACAAACGGCGAGTTTTCCGGTGTGGCCAAAAACGCCTTCATGATTGAAGGAGGGAAGGTCACCCACGCTGTCTCTGAAACCATGATTGCCGGAAACCTGGCCGGGATGCTGGATCAGATCATCGGCATCTCCCGGGAGACTGTTGGGGACGGGACCAGTGTCCTGCCCTGGCTGGCAGTGAGGGGGATAACGATTTCGGGCCAATAACCCCCGCGCAGGAATCTGCCGATCCACAACTGAATCGCTAAGGCAATGCTTTGCGGCTGGCAGATTTCCTGTCAGCCGCGATTTGTTGCCAGCGAACCTGACAAGAAGACGAAAGACAATTTTTCTTTGTCCAGTGAACCTTTTGTACATTTCAAGCGACTACCCGAGTGAAAGGGGGCGGAGCGGTGAGCAGGCGTGAAGCGTTTGAGCAGGCCGTGAGCCCCCACACCCGGGGCCTGTACGCTTTTATCCGCCACCTGAACCGCGGGGTGTGCGACGACATCTATCAGGAGGCGATGCTGGCGGCTTGGCAGGGATTTGAGAGGATCAGGGATCCGGACGCCCTGCGCCCCTGGCTGTACGGCATCGCCCGGCGCAAGGCCATGGATGCCTACCGGCGCCAGTACCGAAGGGATGCCCGGGAAGAAAGCTGGCCAGACGAATTGCCCCAGGAGGGGTTTGAAGGGCACAGCGTGCTGAAACTGGACCTGGACCAGGCGCTGAGCACCCTCAAGGCAGAGGACCGGGCGCTGCTTTATCTGCTGTTCAATCAGGGGTTCACCTGCCTCCAGGCGGGGGAGGCCCTTGGGATCCCCGAGGGCACGGTGAAAAGCCGCCTGTACGCCCTCAAGCGCAGGCTGAGGCTGATGATGGGAGACCGGGAGGAGACGGCATGAGGGAAGAGGAGAAAATAGACATGTTGATGGAAACGATGGGCGATGATTTGGCCTTTGAACAGGCACTGATCCTGGCCCTGGCCCGGGCGGAGGCCCAGCCGCCGGTGTTCCTGATCCCGCCTGAAATTTTTGTTCCGCCGGCACTCACGCGCAGTATGGACCAGGTGGGCCGGGCCATGGATATCTCCCGGAGCGCTTTCCGGCTGGCCTTCAACTTTCTGTGAAACAGACTAAAAAGAAATGTGAAAGGGAAGAAAGAAATGGATGACAAGGGTTTTACCTCAAAGGATGTGAATGAACTGCGGGATGTGCTGGACACCGTGAGCGACCGGGTACCCAAGCTCATCAAAGGCCTGATCAGCACCCTTTACTCCAAGGAATCAGGGGCCAGCATGGGCCAATCCGTGGGCGCCTATTACCAGGAGCTGGTGGCTTCGGGCATCCCCCAGGACGCGGCGCTGGAAATGGCCAAGTCCTACGCAATCTCCATCAAGGACATTGCCGGCAAGGGCATGAACTTCCAGCCGGGCGGGGGTAAAAAGCATTCTGAAGGGCTGCACTGGGATAGTGTTGACGCCTTTGATGCCCGGGACGGATCCCCCGACAATGCTGATCCCCAGCATGGAAACGGAAAATAATGACCGTGGCGATGGAGAAAATCCAGGAAACAGCCAAAAGCCGCTTCCCGCTGGGCAAAGCGCTGAAAGCTGTGGGCATCCTGCCTGGCATGATGTTCAGGCTAACCCGCGCGCACCGGGGCTTTTCCAACAGCTTTGTGAAGGAGGCCGCGCGCTTTGGCATCCCGGAGAGCGTTGCCCGGGAGATAGCGGAGGAGCTGCGGCCGATGCAAATGTTAAAAATCGCCGGGAAAGGCAAAAACCCGCGGACTTATAGCGCCGCCATGACAGGAGGGAGGCCTCAATGAAATCATCCAAACGGCATATCGGCCATTTTGGCTTGCCCGATGTTCCTCAGGGGGACTGGTATCACCTCAGCCCCCGCCAGCGGCAGGAAATCCTAAAAAGCCAGCTGCGGCTGGAGATGATGCTGGCAGAAGTACGCAAGCACTGGTGAGCGCAGAAATATCCGGGGCGTCCGCATGGATGCCCCGTCTGCTATTCCGCCGATGCCGGCTTCACCATAAATAAAAAATATATCATGTGCCCCAGCCAGACCAAAGCCAGGATGATCCGTACCCAGGGCAATCTGGCCAGAAGCAGGATACTGATGCCAATCGCCAGGGAAACGGTCACCATGACACGGATCCTGGCAGCCTTGGTCATGCCCCTGCCGCTGATGAAGCCTTCCAGGTTGTTTTTGTACAGCTTGCTTGAAAGAAACCGCGTTTGCAGGCGCGGGGAGCTTTTGCCAAAGCTGATGAACGCCAGCAGCAAAAAGGGAAAGGAGGGCAAAAGGGGCACCGCGGCTGCTGCTGCCCCCAGCCCCAGGGAGATCAAACCCAACGCCACCAACAGCTTTTGTTTCACAATTCCGCTTCCAGCCGGACACAGCGCCCGGTGATGTGCAAGTCGCTCATATTCACGATCTCGCTTTCAAAGGCGCTGTCATAGCGCTGGAGCATAACCTGGTAGCGGGGGAGGAGCTTGATCAGGCGCAGTTCCTTCCCCTGGGGCGTGTCCAGAAGCATCATCGCGCCTTCTTCCGCCGTTTTGGAGGGCACCACCAGCACCAGGTCACCCCGATGCACCCTAAAGCCCCGCATGGCGTTGTCCGGTGCCATAAAGTAAAACACCTTGTCCTTGGGCGCGCCCTCCACCTTGCCGTCTCTGACGGGAAGCAGGCGGCTGCCCACCTCATGCATCACCGCATTGTATACCGGCACATGCTGCAGGACGTCTGAGAGCGCGTCCAGCCAGATGGATCCGGCTACACCTTTGCCGCTTTCCTTTTCCTTTTCTTTTTTGGGTTCCTTCACGCGGGGCAGGGCGCTCTGAAGGTCCACCGTGGCCGCGATGTCATCCAGCGTAAAGCCGCTCTGGGCAGGGGCTTCTGAACCCATAGCCTTGAGGATGCGCTGGGCCTGGTCATCCCGGGGAATGCGCGTGCCCGCCTCAATCTCCAGCAGGAACTTCTCGCTCACCCCGCATATCCGGGCGATCTCCTTTGGCCTAAGCCCCCGGCGTAAACGTTCCTGTTTGATCAAGTCCCCTAATCTGCTCATGTTTCCTCCTGTGGTGAAAAGCGCGTGTATCCATCATACCCGGCTGGCTTCTACAACATCCCGGCGATGATGCTGAAGGCGGGCGCCAGGATGAGGGCAGGCAGGAAATCCGCCACCTTGATTTTGGTGACGCCAATCATATTAAGCCCCAGCGCCATGATGAGAACAGAACCCGTGCCCGACAGCGCGGCAATGGCCTCAGGCGTCATGACCGGGGCCAGGAGGCCTGAAAGGAGCACGATGGCCCCCTGATAGATAAACACGCTCACTGCTGAGAGCGCTACCCCAACCCCCAGGCTGGATGCCAGGAAGATGGCCGACACGAAGTCCAGGGCGGACTTGGTATACAGGGTGGCGTTGTTGCCGGAAATCCCTGCTTCCAGTGACCCAACCACCGCCATAGCGCCCACGCAAAACAGCAGAGAGGCCGCCACAAAGCCCTCCGACACGCTGGCGCCCTCCCGGCGGGTCATGGCCTGGGCCCTGTCTCCCAGGCGTCTGATGAAGCCATCGATATCAAGCAGCGTGCCGATGACAGCCCCCAGCGCCAGGGCTGCAATCAGGATGAGGAGATGCTCGCCCTTGAGCGCACCTGAAATGCCAATCACAAGCGTACACAGGCCAATGCCCGTCATCACCGCCTGGTTCAGGCGCTGGTTCAGGAGTTTCCCAAACAGGAGGCCAATGGCGCTGCCCAACAGCACCAGCGCGGCGTTAACCATTACCCCGGTCATAACAGCACCTCCATAATCAGCACCACCCCTGAAGCCAGGGCTGCTACCTTGAACAGGCCTCCGCCTGTCCAAGCGACGGCTGCGGCGGCCAAAAAACCCATCACGCCCGACCAGAGGGTGCCGGTGGCCAGCATCATGTCCGGGAAAGCCATGGCAGCCAGGGTGGCGTAGGGCACGTAGGCCAGAAAAGCCCTGAGGGTAGGGTTCGTGATCGTGCCCCGCACCAGCACAAAGGGAAAAGCACGCACCAGAAAGGTGACCGCAGCTATCACCAGGATATAAACCCAGGCATTTGTCATGGCGTTTCCTCACTGAGGGGATAGCGCCTGGCGAAGAGGAAGCTGAGGGGAAGCGCTATGAGGATCACCCGGAGCCCCGGCGCGATGCCGCCCACAACAGGCAGAGCCCTCATGAGGCCGCTCAAGCCCATGGACAGGGCCGCCAGTTTCAGAATCCGTCCGTTCTGCCGTGCAGGCGGCGCCACCACTGCGATGAACATGGCGTAGAGCGCCACATTCACCGCGTAGATCACAGGCTGGGGCAGCAGATTCCCCAGGGAGGCGCCCAGCAGCGTACCCAGTGCCCAGCAGGGAATGGTGGCGGCCATCATGCCGTAATAGTAAAAGGGATCCAGGGGCGCCTCTCGCTTCATTGCCAGGGCGAACAGTTCATCCGTCACATCAAAGGCGGCCAGCAGCTTGAGGCCCAGGGGCTCACCGGGGACGAAGCGCTGGGTGAGGCTTAGGGACATGAGGACATAGCGCAGGTTGACGAAGGCCTGGGCAAGGGCCGTGAGCATAAGCGGGGACTGCGCACCAAAAGAAGCAATCCCCGCGAACTGCCCGGCAGAGGTGTTGGTGATCAGCGACATCACCGAAGCCTGAAGGGTGCTCATCCCCGCCTGACGAGCCGCCAGGCCCAGGGTAAAGGAGACGCTCAGGTAGCCCAGGGACACAGGCAGCGCGTCCCTGGCACCCAGAATAAACGAATGCCGCCTTCCCATTGGGCGCCTCCCCTTTTGATTCATGTGGCTTAGTATAGCCCGCCTCAAGCGGATTCTCAAGGCGGGCTAACAGGGCTTTGGTTCTGTTTAGGCTAGGAGCCTTTTCTGGCCCTGCCCTGGCGCTTTGCGCGCAGCTCGTGGCTGAGTTCCCGCTTGCGCATCCGAAGGGACCTGGGGGTTACCTCCAGGAGCTCATCCTCATCGATAAACTCAAGGCACTCCTCAAGTGTTGGTGGACGGACCACGGCCAGGCGTAGGCTGTCTTCCGCGGCGGCGGCGTTTCGGGTGTTGGTCACGTGCTTCTTCCGGCAGACATTGACCACAATGTCCCCCGGGCGGCTGGAGACGCCGCAAATCATCCCGGTGTAAACCGGCGTCTGGCTTTTGACGAACAGGCTGCCCCGCTCCTGGGCAGCGAACAGGCCATACTGGGTGCTCTCCCCAGTCTCATGGCATACCAGGGCACCCGCATTGCGCCGGGGGATGTCTCCCTTGTGGGGCTCATAGCCGTAAAACACCGCATTCATGATGCCCTCGCCCCGGGTGTCGGTCAAAAATTCATTCCGATAGCCAAACAGGCCCCGGGAAGGGACCAGGAAGGACATGCGCACCCGGTCCGTACCTGCCATGGACAGGAGTTGCCCCCGGCGGCCGCCCAGCTTCTCAATCACGGCGCCAGAGGCGCTCTGAGGCACATCCACCCGTACCAGTTCCATAGGCTCGCTGAGTTCTCCGTTGATATCCTTAAAAATCGCCTCGGGCATGGAAACCTGGAACTCATAGCCCTGGCGGCGCATATTTTCCATGAGCACTGTCAGGTGCAATTCCCCCCGTCCGCTGACATAGAACTGGTCGGGGGTTTCCCCGTCCGTTACCTTCAGGGATACGTCGGTCTGTGTCTCCTTATATAGCCTTGCCCTCAAGTGGCGGCTGGTGACGTACTCCCCTTCCCGCCCGGCAAAGGGGCTGTCGTTGATGGAGAAGGTAACGGTCACCGTGGGTTCGCCCACCGAGACGAAGGGCAGGGGCGCCACCGCCATGGGATCGCACACCGTGTCTCCAATGTTCAGGTCACTCAGGCCGGATATGGCAACGATGTCCCCGGCCGCGGCTTCTTCCACGGGGATCCTTTTGAGGCCGTCAAAGGTGGACAGCTCGCTCAGGCGGAAACGGTCCCTGATGCGCTCATCCAGGGCATTGCAGCGCACCAGCTGGCTCATCACCTGGATGCGCCCCCGGGAGATTCGCCCGATGCCGATGCGGCCCACATAGTCATTGTAGTCAATGGTGGAGACAAGCAGCTGAACCGGGCCGTCCGGGTCAACTTCGGGGCCTGGGATATGGCTGAGAATGGCACTGAACAGGGGGACAAGGTCCTTGCCCGGGCTGGCGGGGTCTGTGGTGGCCGTGCCGTCCCGGCCTGACACATACATGACCGGGTGTTCCAGCGTCTCCTCCCCGGCGTCCAGGTCGATGAGCAGGTCCAGCAACTCCCCAACCACTTCCTCGTTGCGGGCATCTGCCCGGTCTACTTTGTTGACCACCAGCAAGACCGGGAGATTAAGGTCCAGCGCCTTTTTCAGCACAAAGCGGGTCTGGGGCATGGGGCCTTCAAAGGAGTCGGTGAGCAGCAGGACGCCGTCCACCATCTTCAGCACGCGCTCCACCTCGCCTGAGAAATCCGCGTGGCCGGGGGTATCCACAATGTTGATTTTCACTCCATTCCAGTGAACCGCGGTGTTCTTGGCCAAAATCGTGATGCCACGCTCCCGCTCGATATCGCCGGAGTCCATCACCCGCTCGGCCACCTGTTGGTTCTGCCGGAACACGCCGGACTGCCTGAGCATCTGGTCCACCAATGTGGTCTTGCCATGGTCGACATGGGCGATGATGGCGATATTGCGTATATCCTGTCTGATCATTTTCTATCCTTCCACGCGAAAAATGAAACCCACCGGGCAAATATCATCTGTCCGGGGGTTCGCCGCGCGCAGGCAGGCAGGAAAGGGGGATGCCGGTGACAAAAATCAAAGGAATAACCTTGCTTTTCCATAGTTTTGCGCGGAAAAATAAGTTCTTTGCGCCGGGGGAAATTATAAGCCTGGAAGCGCGGCTATGTCAAGATTGGTTACCTGAAACGCCAAGGAACAGCAACAGATAGCCTGTGGCCAAAGAGCGTGTCACCCTGTCCGTTGGGAGCGGCTTCAGCCGGAAGCTCACCTGCGCGCTGGAAGATATAAGCTGCAGCAGGCAGGAGCAGCCAAACCAAGCATTGCCGCCCAAAGAAACAGCGGACCGCCCATCATGCAGAGCATATTGCATAAATTGGCGATGGAGGCCAACACGATACTTATCACAGGGCGCGGCCGGCATCGCAAAAAAAGGCCTTCTACAGGCGTTTTCCGGGGTGAAGCCGATTCAGTATCTCCGTATCCGCCGGGCAAAAATCAAACTTTGGTATTTCGCTGGCAGTGATCCACCGGATGTCGTGGTGCTCGTGTTTGCAGAGGGTGCCGCTTTCAATCGCGGCGTGATAGAGCGTCAGGCGCACCTGGATATCAGGGTACTGGTGCGCCAGGGACATAAAAACGCCGCCCACTTTCACTGTAACGCCAAGTTCCTCCCGGCATTCACGGATCAGGGCCTGCTCATTGGTTTCCCCTGACTCCACCTTGCCGCCGGGGAACTCCCACAGGAGGCCCCTGGCTTTATGGGCCGGCCGCTGGCAGATCAAAAACCGGTCTGCGTCCCAGATGAGGGCGGCTACCACCTCGGTTTCAGGCGACCTCACGCGAACTCCGCCATGGGCTCGATCTCCGCCAGAGCAAGTCCCGGGTTTTTTTCCTGGGCCAGGCGGATGCTCCACTCGTTTTCAAAGAACAGCACCGGGTTTTCCCGGCTGTCCTGGCCTCTGGCGGTGGAAGAGGTGAGGTTCAGTTCCATAAGGGGCTTGGGCGAGGCCGTCACCCAGCGCACAAAGCGGTAGGGCAGCATGTCCAGGGCCAGTTCCGCACCGTATTCATTCTTCAGCCGGTGGCTGAGCACATCAAACTGCAGGATACCCACCACGCCCACGATGCTCTGTTCCGGGCCCAGTTCCTCCCGGCTGAAGGTTTGGATGGCGCCTTCCTCGCTTAATTGCGCTACACCCTTTAGGAACTGCTTGCGCTTCATGGAGTCAAAGGGACGCACCCGGGCAAAGTGCTCCGGCGCGAACACGGGGATTTTCTCAAAGCGCAGCTTGCTCTTTTCGCTTAAGGAGTCGCCCAGGCGGTAGATGCCGGGGTCAAAAAGGCCGATGATGTCCCCGGGATAGGCGGTTTCCACCAGGGCCCGCTCATCCGCCATGAACTGCTGGGGGGCTTTCAACTGGATTTGTTTACCGCTGCTTGAGTGCCAGGCGGCCATATCGCGCCTGAACTCGCCCGATACCACCCGTACAAAGGCCAGGCGGTCCCGGTGGGACGGGTTCATATTGGCCTGGATTTTGAAGATAAAGCCGGTGAACTCAGGTGTGTCCGGCGTCACCGTCCCCTGGTCGCTTTCCCGGGGGGTGGGCGGCAGGGTGTACTCCAGGAAGCGGTTGAGAAAAGGCTCCACGCCGAAATTGGTAATGGCGGACCCGAAAAACAGCGGTGTTAATTCTCCCTGCCGGATGGCCTTCAGGTCAAAGGGATCCCCCGCCTCATCCAGCAGGGCGATTTCTTCCCTGAGCCTTTGGGTATAGTGCCGGGCCAGGACGCCCGACAGGGCCGGGCTGTCCAAGGGCACCTCAGTTTTCCTGGCCTTGGTCTTGCCGTGGTCGCCGCCGAAATACAGCTCCACCACCCGGCTGTCCCGGTGGCAAACGCCCTGGAAATCACCGTCCACGCCGATGGGCCAGTTGACAGGGCATGAGCGGATACCCAGCACCTGCTCCAGTTCCTCCATCAAGGCAAAGGGGTCCTTGGCGGCCCGGTCCATTTTATTCACAAAAGTAAAGATGGGAATGCCCCGCATCCGGCAGACTTTAAAGAGCTTGCGGGTCTGCTCCTCAACGCCCCGGGCCGCGTCCAGCAGCATCACCGCGCTGTCGGCTGCCACCAGCACCCGGTAGGTGTCCTCGGAAAAATCCTGATGGCCCGGCGTGTCCAAAATGTTGATGCGGAAACCCTCATGGTCAAACTGCATGGCGCTGGAGGTGACGGAGATGCCGCGCTGCTTCTCAATCTCCATCCAGTCGCTGGTAGCGTGGGCTGCAGCCTTTCTGGCCTTCACGCTGCCCGCCTGGCGGATGGCCCCGCCATACAGCAGCAGCTTTTCTGTCAGCGTTGTTTTGCCCGCGTCGGGATGGCTGATGATGGCGAATGTCCGCCGCCGGTTGATCTCCTGTTCCAGTTTATCCATGCGCTCCCCCCAAAGGCTGATGTAGCCTGCAAAAAAGGATTATACCGATGGCTCTTGGGGCTTGTCAAATAAGCCGGGGTATAAAAACGGGCGGCTTATGCAGCAGTCCTGCGCTTATCCGGGCGCCGGCCTGCAAACAGGCGGGTAATCAGGAGCCCGGCCGCGGCACCGGCCACATCGATCCACACATCAATGATCGAAGGCCCGCGTCCGGAGAAGACCTGGATGGTTTCGTCGATCACCGCCGCCGGAAGCGCAAGCCCCAGGGCAACCAGGAAAGACCGTTCCCGCCAGCCAAGCTGTGTGATCCCCAGGCCCATGAAAGTGCCCAGAACCAGGTATTCCGTGAAATGGGCGAGCTTCCGGAGCAGCAGTTCGCCCACCTCAACGCCCAGGAACTTGCTGATGAAAGCCATGAGCCACCCGCTCTGGGCCTGGGAGGCATTCGGGGGGAGGGCTGAAAAAAGCCACGCTGCGAGCATCACGGCCAGCGCAAGGGAAGAATAGACATAGAAGCGCCGGCGCCTTGGGCGCTGGGGCACAAGCTCTTTGATCAGCCGCCCGATTCTATCCATGGATCACCCTCCATTCTGGCCGGAGCATATAGCCCCGGGACCGGGCCTGTCAAGGCTGCCCAGGATTCATGGCGTGAAAGGGGTATTAGTACGCGAAGGATACATAATTGGGTTTTTAATGTTCCGTTA
>JAAYJP010000061.1 GCA_012522875.1 Clostridiales bacterium
AGCCCGATGGGCACATAGCGGAAAAAGACGACGAACAGAAGAATAACTGCAATGATAACAATTCCCAACATAATCTCTGACATACCAAGACCTCCTCCAAGTTCCTCAAAAAAAGTGCTCACACTCATACCTCCAGCCTTTCCACCATCACGCGGGACCCCTCAACCTCACGCACCCTGACGCGCACTCCTCTGTCGATAAAACTCCCGTCGCTCACCACGTTGACTCGTTCACCGTCAACCTCCGCCATGCCGGCCGGGCGCAGCACCGTAAGCGTCGTGCCTTCCCGGCCCAGGTATTTGTCGTATTCGTCTGTGGCGATAAAGCCTTCCTCACGGCTCTGCCCGCCCTTCAGAACCAGCGGGGAACGGGAGAGGCGGCCCTTGGTGGCGGACCTGATGGAGATGTATATCGCAGCCCCCACAATCACCAGGAGGATCAGGCTCACCCCCAGGCCGGCAATGTAACCGTACTGATTCCAGGTAAATGCCGCCGCCATAATCAGCAGGACAATGCCCGAGATGCCGGGAATGCCAAAGCCCGGCATGAAAAGTTCCACGATGATCAACCCTATCCCGACCACCGCACAGATAAGAATCGGCAGATTGTTGAGAATAAAATCCATATCTCTTCCTCCCTGGTACTATTCTACCGCACAAAACGGGGCCATAAACGGTTTCGCCCACGCTAATTCGGATGGTCCCTGCTATTCTTCTCTTTTTCCGGTAATCCAGACAATATGTCCCGAAGCCGCTTCAAATCTTCCCAGGCGTCCTTTTTCTTGCCCGGATCGCGCAGCAGAGCCGCCGGGTGAAAGGTGGGCAGGATGTAGACCCCCTTGCTGAGCACAAACTGCCCCCGGGCTTTGGTAATCCTGAGTTCCGGGCCCAGGATATGTTTCAGCGCCGTTGCCCCCAGCAAAAGGATGGCCTGGGGGCGGATAAGCGCCGTCTGCGCCCGCAGATAAGGCAGGCAGTTGGCGGCCTCCCCATCTGTGGGCACGCGGTTGCCCGGCGGTCGGCACTTCACAATGTTGCCGATGAAGACTTCCTCACGGCTTAAACCAATGGCTTTCAGCATTTGGGTGAGCAGCTGCCCTGCAGCACCCACAAAGGCCAAGCCCTGACGGTCTTCCTGGGCTCCGGGACCCTCGCCGATCACCATCAGCCTGGCATCCGGGTCACCCTGGCCTGGAACCTTATGGTTGATGCCAGCGGAAATCCCGCACTTTGTGCAGCCGGCGATGTCCGCGTTCAACTGTGCCCAGGATGTCAGCATATCAGCGGAAACGGGAGTTCAGCAGGGTGAAGGTGGATGCGATGTCCCGCCAGAGCCAATTGAGCAGGCTTAAAATCAACAGAATCATGATCAGGATGACCACCGCCCCAAGGATGACGCCCACAAAATCGCTCATCCCCGACGCGAAGCGCAGATGATCGCGCCGCTCCTGGCGTTCTTCTTCCTCCACTGCCATATAGTCCTGTTGATCCAAATCCGTCACCTCCCGTTTTGATTCTACTCCATCCGGGCCCCGCGCGCAACGCGCCGGCTTTCCCAAACGCAGGGCTTGGGGTATACTGGGACTATTAAATACAAGCGGGAGGTAATCATGAAGGAACCAATACTGGTGGTGATGGCCGCAGGCATCGGCAGCCGATTCGGGGGCCTGAAGCAAATGACGCCCTTTGGGCTGCACGGGGAAAGCCTGATTGACTACTCCCTTTTTGACGCGCTGCGTTCGGGTTTCAAGCGCGTTGTTTTCATCGTCAACGGGAAAATCATCGATGATTTCAAGGACCTGGTGGGCAGCCATGTGGAGGGCCGGATGGAGGTCACCTATGTCAACCAGGAGCTGGATATGCTGCCCCATGGCCTCACCGTGCCGCCTGGCCGGGTGAAGCCCTGGGGCACTTCTCACGCCGTCTTGTGCAGCAAGGATGTGATTGACGCGCCCTTCTGTGCCATCAACGGGGATGACCTGTACGGCCTGGACGCCATGCAGAAGATGTACGCCTTCCTGAAGGCGGGCCCACAGCCCCATGAGTATGCCATGGTGGGCTTTGACCTGAAAAACACCCTGTCCGAGCACGGCTATGTGTCACGGGGTATCTGCCAGGTGGATGAAAACGATTATCTGGAGAATGTCATTGAGCGGCTTCACATCATCTCCACTGTGGACGGCCCCCTGCATACCCTGGACCAAAAGACCTATCACCGTCTGCCGGAAGACACCACGGTGTCCATGAACATGTGGGCCTTCACGCCCCAGGTGCTGGATGAGATTGAGGCCCATTTTCCCACGTTCTACAAGAAGGCCATGGCGGAAAATCCGCTGAAAGCGGAATTCTACCTGCCCAACCTGGTGGGTGACCTGCTGAGGGAAAACAAAGCCACCGTCAAAGTGATGCGCTCAAGGGATAAGTGGTTTGGCGTCACCAACGCCTCGGACCGCCCCATTGTGGAGGAGGCATTGAAGGAACTGACCCGCCATGGCGTGTATCCCGATGGGCTCTGGCGCTGATACGGCCTGCCTGACAGGGCCGGCAACACGGGCTGCCAGCATCATCCGGCAGAAAATGCTGCCAATTTGACGGGGTGGATCGGCCTGCTGCACATCCCGCCGGGGCGGATTGTTTGCGGAGAAATCCATCCCAAGGCCCCCCGAACATGGCCACTGACACGCTAAACCGGCAGCGCGGGCTGCCGGATTTTTGATGCCCATTTTCAGGATCGCCTGATCAGCAGTACCGTCAGGTCATTTACATTGGTGCCGGTCGGCCCGGTAATAATGAGGCCGCCAATCGCCTGAAGCGCGTGGTAAGCATTGTTGTCATCCAGGTATTTTTCAGCCTGGATGCCCTTGCCTATCAGCTTGCCGGCGCTTTCGCCGTCGCAGTAGCCGCCCGCGGCGTCTGTCGGCCCGTCGGTGCCGTCGCTCCCCACGGAAAACACGGCAGTATCCTTCAGCCCCCTGATGCCAATCGCTGCTGAAAGCGCGATTTCCTGGTTGCGGCCTCCCTGGCCCCGGCCCGTCACTTTGACCACCGTCTCCCCGCCCAGAATCATGGCCCGGGAAGGCCCTTCCTGATGTTCCCTTGCGATGGCGCCCAGAAAAGACCCGGCCTCCCGCGCAACACAGGTAAGGGACGTCGTCAGCACCTGAGGTACATAGCCCAAGCCCTGTGCAGCCTTAGCCGCTGCGCCGCACAGCTGTGTAACCGACCCCGTCACCCGGGTCTCCACATTGTCCAATGCCTTCGGCGTTTCCTCGCCCATCAGCCTAAGCGCCTCGGCGCTCAGTTCAAGGCGAAATTTCCTGGCGACCTCCAGGGCTTGGTGGCTGGTGGAACTGTCCGGACAAGCGGGACCGGAGGCAATCATGTCAAGTGGGTCGCCGATGATGTCCGAGAGCACCACCGCAAACACCCTGGCCGGACGGCATGCAAGCGCGAACCGTCCGCCCTTGACGTTTGACAAGCGCTTGCGCACCCTGTTCATCGCCACAATATCGGCTTCGCTTTGAAGCAACTGCCGGGTAATGCCCTGAAGCTCAGGCAGCGGGACACGGGGACTCTCAAACAAAGCCGAGCCGCCCCCGGAAATCAGGAGCAGCACCCTGTCCTGGGGCTTAAGGCTCCGGACCATCGCCAGGGCTTCATCCGTAGCCTTGATGGTGTTCTCATCGGGCACCGGGTGGCCGGCCTCCCGAAGCATAATCCCTGGAAGCGCGTTTCCCCCATGTCCGTACTTGGTGATAACAATTCCCCGGCTGACTCGCGAACCCAGTATGCCAAGGGCCGCTTGGGCCATGGGATACGCCGCTTTCCCAATCGCCACCAGGACAATCTGGCCGCCAAAACCCAGGTCAAAATCCGCCAGCGCCTTTTGCACCGCTTCGTAAGGCTGGGAGGCCTTGAGCGCCGCACCGATGATGGCCTGCGCGTCCTGCCGGAGGTTTTCTGCCATGGGGAGTCCCTTCTATTGCCTGGCTGCTATAATTTTTGATTCAGCCTTGCATTTGATATGCCTATCGTATATAATGCGCGTTGCGCGCTGATGTAGCTCAGGCGGTAGAGCACCTCCTTGGTAAGGAGGAGGTCATGGGTTCGAGTCCCATCATCAGCTCCAACTCAGCCGGCCTTGACAGGCCGGTTTTTGTATGCAAACCCCTCTGGTTTACGCAGCCCAAAAGCAAAAAGGACGCTGTCACAGCGCCCTTCTTTCCTGGCCTTATTTCAAACCCTCCACCAGCTTGGTCAGATTTCCCAGCCCCACCTGCAAGCCGTGGGAGTTGTCCAGGGTATAGTCCGCACAAGCGCGGTAAAAACCGATGTGATGATTGAACTCGTAGATGACATCTTCATGGGTTTTTCCGTTGAGGCCGCTGTTTCGCTCAGTCCTGATCTCTGCCAGGATCTGGTCCAGCGGGCGGTCCACATGGATGATGACGCCGTGGTTTTGCATCAGCTGCACATTTTCCTTGATCATTGGAAGCCCGCTGCCGGTGGAAACGATGCAGGGTGCCCCCCCCACCAGTTCAATGAGCACGCCGGTTTCGGCGTTATGGTAGAAATCCTCCCCCAAAGACGCATAAATCTGCCCGATGGACATGCCCAGCATCTCTTCCACCCGCTGGTCCGTATCAATAAAGCGCAGGCCCAGGTTGGACGCCACCCGGCGGCCCAGGCTTGTTTTGCCGCTGGCGGACATGCCGACCAGGAAAACATGCATTGGCAACATGCAACCCCGCCTCCTTTTGACCCTGCTATTATTTGATGACACAAAGTATAGCATACCGGGATGCCCATACGCAAGAAAAACCGCGCCGGCAAGGGCGCGGTTCCCAAAAAAACGGCCGGCTCAGGCGCTCTTGACGGATTCCGCCAATTGGGAGAAGGCGCCGGCGTCGTTCACCGCCAGGTCCGCCAGCATTTTGCGGTTCACTTCGATGCCCTTGCGCTTAAGGCCGCTGATAAAAGCGGAATAGTTAAGCCCGTTGAGCCGGGCCGCGGCGTTGATGCGCACGATCCACAGCCGGCGGAAATCCCGCTTGCGGTGCTTGCGGCCGACATAGGCATAGGCCAGCGAGCGGCGCACCTGTTCGCTGGCGGCACGGTACTGCTTGGACCGCGCGCCGTAATATCCTTTTGCCAACTTCAGCATCTTCCGACGCTTTTTCTGGGCGTTTACCGCCCGTTTGATGCGAGCCATGTGTAGGTTCCCTCCTTAAATAAAAGCGATGAAAGCTTACTGCTGGATGAGCAGGCGGATGGTCGCTGCCTCTTTTTTGTTCTGAAGCGTGCCGCCGGCGCGCAGCTGCCTGGTGCGCTTGGTCTTCTTCTTGGTCATGATGTGGCCCAGGTTCATCTTCTTGTGTTTCACCAGGCCGTTCTTGGTCACCCGAAAGCGCTTGGCAGCGCCGCGGTGGGTTTTTTGCTTGGGCATGTGGGATGGTCCTCCTTTAGTCTGATACTGCGTTTACGGGGCAGGGACAGGCTTCTGCTCATCCTTTTCCGGCTTTCCCGGTTTTTCCACTTTAGGGGCAAGGATCATGATCATGTGCCGCCCTTCAAGGTTAGGTTGGCGCTCGATGGCCGATATGTCGTTTAAGCGCTCTGCGAACTCCTGCATCACCTTTCGGCCGATCTCGCTGTGGGCAATCTGCCGGCCCCTGAAGCGGATGGTGACCTTGACTTTGTCGCCGGCTTTCAGGAAGCGGACGGCGTTCCTGGCCTTGGTCTGGATGTCGTTCTCCTCGATGGTGGCGGAGAGCTGGACCTCTTTAAGGGTAATGGTTTTGTGGTTTTTGCGGATTTCCTTCTCTCGCTTGGACTGTTCAAAGCGGTGCTTGTCATAGTCCATGAGCTTGCATACCGGCGGGCGGGCGTTCGGCACGATTTTTACAAGGTCAAGCCTGGCTTCATCCGCAAGGCGCATTGCCTGCGCTGTCGGCATAACCCCCAACTGTGCGCCGTCACTGCCAATGAGCCTGACCTCAGGGTCACGAATGCTCTCGTTGATCATCAGATCCGTGTTGATAAAGTACACCTCCGAAATAAAAGATTGGCGGGCTTCACGACCCGCCAATCCGATTGGATAGACTATTACGTCCTGCCAAAACCAGACAAATCAACATTCGTCAGGTGAGAAGCGGGCAGCTTCTGCTTTCGCGTTCTCTATCTTACCACCCGCTCATAGCCCTGTCAAGGGTTTTCCACAGCCTCCGGCGGCAGTTCTTCCACCGACTGCTGAAGCGCTGCGGCTTCCTCAATCGCCTGGTCGATGGCCTCCTGATGGTAAACGATGTCCATTTCCGCCATCCAGCCCTCAAAAGCCTGGCCATACACTTCGTTTTCCCTGGCGCCGGCGAGGTACTGGGTGATCTCTTCATGGATGGCATCGGTCATGATTAGGCCGGAGGGAATATCCATCAGGTATTTCAGGATGTGGATACCGTTGGCGCCTACCACAGGGTCACTCACATCGCCCACCTGAAGCATCTTCCCGGAGAAGGCGCCTGATACGAAAGCCGGATCCCAAAGGATAGAGTCCCGATGAACAGGATAGCCGTTTTGCAGGTTGTCCGGATCGGTCATGCCGGGATCCTCGCCATATTCGCCAATCAGCGTTTCAAAACGCTCGCCCTTGCCCAGGCGGTCATAGATTTCGGCGATCTCATCCGCCTGGTCGTCAAGCACCGCCTGGCGGGCCAACTCGATCATTTCCGGAGTCACCGGCTCTTCAGCCGCTTCGGCGGACTCCTGCTGCTGCTCCTCAAACCGGGCCTCCAGGGTACGCACCTGGTCCACCAGCTCCTGGTTTCCCGTCAGCAGGATGTGAATGATGCCCCGGTAGCCGGTCGGGGTATACCAGCTGGTCTGGCCGGAGAGGCGGGTCATGTACTCATAGGTCGGAACGTCGCTTTCGTACTGCTCTTGATAGATGGGACCGACCTGGTCAAACACCTCCCGGACTTCCTCCTCTGTGGGCTGATAGCCGCCCATGAGGTAAGCGGTCATCCTTCCCTGGGCTTCGCGGTTCTTCACGCTGTCAAGCAGCATATCTGGCGTCAGCCCCTGATCCCGGTAAAAGGCCACGGCCTGCTCCAGGGCATGGGCCCGGGCCTGCTCGCTGTCATCGCTTTGGTTATAGTCCGCATATTCCTCAATGGCCGCTTGCCATTCTGCCTGGGCTTCCTGTTCAAAAGCGGTGAGCTCCTCCGGTGTGAACTGGTCAAAGCCCATATCCGCGATTTTTTTCGCCATCACCTTCTGGCGCACCAGAAAATTCACCGTGGCGGTATAGTCAGACGCATCAGCGATATACTCAAAATTCACAAGGGCTGGAATCAGTTCGTCTGCCTCCGCCCTGGTGATCTCCTGACCGTTCACCGTGGCCAGCACGGGGGACCCGGGAGCCGCCAGAGGAGCCGCCTGGGCATAAGCCAGGGTCGCTATCAGCAGAAGCCCCATGGCCAGGGCAGCAAAGCGTGTTTTTTTCATGGTTCTCTTTCCTTTCAACTGCGCAGACTGATATGCGCATTATGTCACAGGGCGGGTTTGCCCGCAAGCAAACGGCGGAAAATGTTACAGTTCGTTCACGCGTCCTGAAGGATTGCCGTAAACCCCTCATCCTGTGAGCGCGTGCCAAGAAGAGCGGCGCCGTCCGCCCTTGCAGCCCTCAGGTAATCAATCGCCTCCGGGCTGATGACCTCGCCCGGCACCAGGATGGGCACCCCCGGCGGGTAGACGGTCAGCTGCTCGGCACACACACACCCGCTTGTGGTCTCCATCGCAGCCAGCCTAAAGGGCGCACGCTCGGCCTGGTGCATCGGGACCGCGCGCTGGGCTGTTGGCATGGCACGGGGGGCTTTTTTGCCCTCACGGGGCCCAAGGCGCTGGTCAATCTCCCGCAGGGCTTTGCCAAGGCGGGAGAGGGTGTCTACGCTGTCCCCCATGCCCGTCATGGCCAAAACCCCTTGGGGAAGGGCCATCTCAGGCTCGATCCGCCATTCTTCCCGAAGGCACCGGGCCAGCCCGGGGCCTGTCATGCTTGATGGCAGGGTGGAGATAAGCAGTTTGCCGGGGTCCAGTCCCCAGATGTTTTGGGGCAGCGTCCCATGATGGCGCCCATAGCCCATCACCTGCAGGTGTTTAAGCCCCCCAGCCAGGCGGTCAAAGGCGGCAAGCGCCTCTCCCCAATGCGCAAACAGCTCCTCTCCCCGCTCCCGGATAAGCCCCACACACCCGTCAATGCTGGCCATGAGAAGATAGGATGGGCTGGTGGTTTCAAACACGCCCAGCTGACGCTGCATCTCCCGGGCCAGGGAAGCGTCCCTGACATGGGCCAGGGCCGTCTGGGTAAGGGAAGGGAGGGTTTTGTGCAGGCTCTGAATCACGATGTCCGCCCCCGCTTTCACCGCCCCATCAGGGAACAGCGGGTTAAGGCCCAGATGGGCGCCATGCGCCTCGTCCACGATCACTGGGATCCCGTGGCCCTGCGCCAGGCGGATGATGCCTGGCAGATCGCTGAGCACGCCTTCATAGGTGGGGCTGGTGATCACCAGCGCCCTGGCAAACGGGCGCTTCAGGATGGCTTCTTCCACCGCACGGGGCGACAGGGAGGCAGTTATCTGCCATTCCTGGCTTAGCCCGGGATAGATGTACTCCGGGTCAAGCCCGTTGAGCGACACGGCGTTGTAGGCGCACAGGTGGCTGTTGCGCGCCAACAGGATCCCGTCCCCTGGCCGGGTCAGGGCACGGACAGCGGCCAGCATGCCCACCGTGCTGCCGTTTACCAGAAAAAAGGTGTGCTCCGCCTGGAACACACCCGCAGCTTTTGCCATGGCCTCTTTCAGGATGCCCCGGGGGGCGTGGAGATTGTCAAAACCCGGGATTTCCGTGATGTCCCGGTCCGCTCCCAGACTTTTTAGATAGGCCGCCAGGGCGGTGTTGCGTTTATGCCCCGGCATATGCATGGGCGTTCTCCCGGAGCCGGCGGCGGCCAGCAGATCAAACAGCGCTTTCACAGCCAATTGCCCTCAGGGCGCTTCTTCCACTGTGAAGACCAATTCGGGTGTGGGGCTGGGCAGGAGCGCTTCCGCCTGAATGGCCGCACTTCCCGGCGCGTCCGTGGGCAGCGGGGTGGGCGCGGGGGTGGTATTGATGGCCGTCTGTTCATAAAGGAAGTTCAGGGTTTTCTTGTCAGCGTTGCCGCTGGAGCCCAGTTTGTTGGCCTGCTGATACGCTTTCACCGCTGCTTTCGTGCCCTCACGGTAGCTGCCGGTAACCGCTCCCTGGTAGTAACCCAGCTCTTTAAGCTTCATCTGCAGCCAGTATACATCCGCCCCCTCAGATCCCACCTTCATGCTTCGGGCTTCCTCAGGCGGGCGGGACCCGTCATAATGGGGAACGGGAGTCGGTGCGGGCGTGGGATTATGCAGCCTGGTGCTGCTGTTGAAGTCCCCGGGCCGGTTGGCGTATTTCAGCTCCGGGTCCAGCGGCGCGTCCTCATGGATCCACACCTCAACTCCCTGGCCGATATTCTCATACATCCATTTGGCGTCCGCCACCGTCAGGCGGATGCAGCCATGGGACGCCCGGGAACCCAGTTTTTTCACCGAGCTCATATTGACGCTTTTGGTGTCATAGGAGTTGTAAATCACGGAGTGGAAGGCGATTTCCGGGTTGATGCGCAGCCAGTACTGGGCCTTGCCGCCGCCCCAGTTGGGGAACTCCGCCCAGCGTGCCCTGCGGCCCGTGAGGGTGTAGGTACCCACCTCGCTGGGATAGGATTTGGTGCCGGTGGAACAGGTGAAAATCCTGTCCAGCACGGAATAACCCCCCATGCCGTCCGCTTTGAAAATTTTGATGAGCTGGTTGTTCACATCCACTTCGACAAAGTAGGGCACGGGGGTGGGCTCCGGGGAGGGCCGGGGTGTGCCGTCGGAACGCACCACATCAAGGGAGAAGAGCGCGTTCCAGGTGAGCTCCCCCACCACGCCGTCAGGCACCAGGCCGTTATAGGTCTGGAACTTCTTCACCGCCGTGGCGGTATGCTCATAAAATCCGCTGGTAACCTTCCGGTCAAAGAAGCCCAGTACGGTCAGGCGCTCCTGAACCATTTTGACCCTGTCGTTCTTGGCGCCGTAGGAGACAACGCCCTTGAAACCGGTATCCTCCGGCAGCGGCGCGTCAGGGAGGGGCGTGGCCTGTACGCTGGGGTCGGGGGTGGGCAGGACGATGTCGTCGGAGTAGATTTTCTCAAGGGTTTTCACATCGGCGTTGCCGGTTTTAGGAAGCCCGTTGTCCTCCTGGAAGTGGCCGACGGCGGCGGTGGTACCATCCAGGTAATTGCCGCTGATCTTGCCCCAGTAATAGCCCAGCTCGCTCAGGCGCGTCTGGAGCCGGCTGACATCCTTGCCCTCCAAGCCCTTTTTGAGCGGACGGTGGCAGTCGCCGTAAATGATCTCCTGAAGCGCCAGATCCGCCCGGCCGGTCACCTCCAGGCCATAGGCCTCCTGGACAGCACGGATGGCGCTGCGGGTCACTTCCATATAGTTGCCGCTGACCGGGCCGTTATAATACCTGAGGTCCTTCAGCCGGGCCTGAAGAAGGCTGACATCCTCCCCCTTGTCACCGTATTTGAGCGGGCGGCCTTCAGAGGTCACGATGACCACATCTCCCACGCCCTCATCCGGGCCCACGCTTGATTCCTGCGCGTGAACCGGGGTGAGAAGTGCCAGCAGAATGAGCAGGAAGACCAGCAGTTTGCGTTTCATGACTTACCTCTCCATCATAGTACGCACAATTGTAAAATATCAGAAACAATATTGCAAGTTTATTTCCATAAAATTTCACACATCGTCATAATCCGTCATGAGTCCGCGCCGCGGGCAATTGACGTGTTCCCGGTATCTGCTATATTTCCGGCGTATCCCGAACTGAAACGCATAAGAAAGTGACCCTGCGCCATGTTGTTTTCCATTCGCATCAAGTAATTCCCGGGCTCCAACCCTCCAGCAGGCGGCATCCGTGTGCCGCTGCTTGTAACGCGAGTGAAGGAAATACCATGGCAGATAAACACAGCCATTGGAAATGCAATATCTACACCATCCTGACAGGGCAGGCCCTTTCATCGGGGTGCTGGTTGACCGCTGGAACCGAAAAGCGTTCCTGATCGGCGCTGATATTCTCATCGCCCTGGCAGGCGCGGTTCTGGCTGCGGCCGCCGCGCAATCGACGCTTCCCACCTGGCTGATCCTCGCCATCCTGTTTCTCAGAAGCATCGGGACCGCCTTTCATACCCCCGCCATGAACGCGGTTACGCCGCTGATTTTGCCCCGGGATCAGTTGGCCCGCACCGTCGGCTTCACCCAGGCCATCCTGTCAATCAGCTATATCCTGAGCCCCTTGGGCGGCGCCCTGTTTTACGCCATCTGGCCGATGGAAGGGTTCATCGCCCTGGATATGGCGGGCGCCGCCATCGCAAGCCTGGCCGTCGCGGCAGTTAAAATTCCTGCTCTGCCCGCCGGGGAGCGGTCTTTTCCCGCCCCTTTCCTGGAGGAACTGGCGGCGGGTTACCGGGCGCTGCGCGCGCATAAAGGGCTCTTCACCCTGATGGCGACAGGTACCTTATATATGTTTGTGTATATGCCGATAAACGCGCTTTTCCCTTTGATGAGCACAATGTACTTTGGCGGCACCTCCGCTCACGCGGCCGCGGCGGAAATCGCTTTTGCCATCGGCATGCTCCTGGGCGGCCTTTTGTTGGGGGTTTGGGGCGGGTTCAGGCGAAAAACGCATACCATCTGCCTGTCCATCCTTATGATGGGCACGGGCCTGGCCGTCGCCGGCCTTCTTCCCCGCCGGGGATTTATTGGGTTTGCCGCCTGCTGTTTGGTGATGGGCGCTTCCGGGCCGCTGTATGGCGTGGCCAATGTGCTGTATCAGGAACAGATCAAGCCCGAGTATCTCGGGCGGGTGTTCTCGCTGTCCATGAGCCTGATGTCCCTGGCCATGCCACTGGGGCTGCTGTTTTCCGGGGCACTGGCCCGGAAATTCGGGATCAATCGTTGGTTTTTGCTCTCAGGCCTAACCATCCTGACCATAGCGCTTCTCACCTGGCGCCATCCCGCCATCCGCGCCATTGACCCCAAAGAACCGGCACCTGAAGGCCGGCAAATCTCCTGATTACGCGCTTCGCGTGTATTCGCAGAAGGCGTAGCGAAAGCCGTTTTCTTCCCGCTCCGGTTCGCACCCGGCCAATTGCCAACCAGGCCTCCTGTCCAGGTCAGGAAAATAACGGTCTGCCGGGGCCGCTGCATTGACTTTTGTGACAAAGGCTGCATCGCAGCGGCTGATCAGCAGGGCGTAGATGTCCTGCCCGCCGATAACCATCACATCTTCAGGCGGTATTGCGGCAACAAGCGCATCCAATTCATCAATGGAGCGCGCCGCCAGGACACCTGGCGCC
>JAAYJP010000273.1 GCA_012522875.1 Clostridiales bacterium
AATACTCGGAAGACTGGTCAGTGACCAGAGGATACCTGAGTGAGGATTCGCTCAAATCACTGGATAAACAGGCAGCGTGACATGGTAAACGGAGTCCAAAGTTGCGAACTTGATTTGACAGTACCCTTCGACCAAATCAGATCTATCCAGTCCAAAAGCGCAGCCTTCCAGAAAACTGCAATCCGTCTTCAGCCGCGCAGAAACATCCGCTGCAATACATCCACAATTGTTCCGGCGCAAAGGCAAGCCCTCCGGCCGGGAAAACACAAAGGGGAAACGGAATGTCCGAACTGCTGCTCTCCATACAAGGCATCCAGAAATACTTTCCAGGCGTGCACGCGCTGGACAATGCACATTTTGAACTGAAAAGAGGCGAAGTGCACGCGCTTGTCGGAGAAAACGGCGCTGGCAAGTCCACACTGATGAAGATTCTGACCGGCATCTATAAAAGAGACAGCGGCACCATCCTGTACAAAGGAGAGGAAGTGAACTTTCTCTCCCCCAAGGAAGCGCAGGCTGCCGGAATCGGCATCATCCATCAGGAATTGAACCTGATGCCTCACCTTACGGTGGCAGAAAACATCTATATCGGACGGGAACCCACCAAAGGGCTGTTCCTTGACAAGAAAAAGGCGAACCAGGACGCTAAGACGCTGATGAAATCCCTTGGGCTGGATATCAATCCGAAAGAAGAGGCAAGAAAACTGTCCATCGCCAAGCAGCAGATGGTCGAAATTGCCAAAGCGATCACCTATGACAGCGAAGTCCTGATCATGGATGAACCTACTGCTGCGCTGACTGATCGGGAGATCCATGAGCTCTTCCGTTTTATCCGCGACCTGAGGGATCGGGGGCATGGAATCATCTACATTTCGCACCGCCTGGACGAACTGCCGGAAATATCTGACCGGATCACCGTAATGCGGGACGGCCAGTATGTCGGCACTGTGGATACACAGAGTTCTTCAAAAGAGCAGATTATTTCCATGATGGTCGGCCGCGTCATCTATGAAAACCCAAAGGAACAAAGCAACGTACCTCCCGATGCTCCCGTGATCCTTGAAGTGAGCAACCTTCGGGGCTTCAATGTAAAGAACGTCAGTTTTAACCTGAAGCGCGGAGAAATCCTGGGTTTTGCCGGACTTGTCGGTGCTGGCCGCACGGAAACGATGCGCGCGCTGTTTGGCGCCGACCCAATCCTGGGCGGGAAAATCATCTTTAACGGGCGCGAGGTCGTTATCCATTCTCCACAGGATGCCGTCGGTATCGGAATAGGTTACCTGTCCGAGGACAGGAAAGCACTGGGGCTGATGGTTGGCCTGTCCGTCAGGGACAACAGTGTTATGTCCACCCTGGACAGATTCTCCGGAAAACTGTTCGTAAAGGACAAAAAGACAGAGGAAATTACCAGGGAATTCATCGACAAGCTTTCCATCAAGGCGCATTCCACCAGACAGCTTGTGAAACTTCTCTCCGGCGGCAATCAGCAAAAGGTCGTCGTCGCAAAATGGCTCATTCGAAACTGCGACATCCTTATTTTCGATGAGCCTACCCGGGGGATCGACGTAGGGGCAAAAAGCGAGATCTACCAATTGATGGCGAATCTGGTAAAACTCGAAAAATCGATCATCATGATTTCATCAGAGCTGCCTGAATTACTGCGCATGAGTGACCGCATTGTTGTGATGTGTGAGGGCAGAGTCACTGGTGAACTGGATATTTCTGATGCTTCCCAGGAGAAAATCATGCATTTGGCCACAATGATCGCATAGAGGAGACTGCCTGATGTTAAACAGAAAGTTCGAATTGCAGAAACTGCTGGCGCCCGCCGTACTGGTGATGCTGTATATCTTTTTTTCGATATTCGGGACCAATTTCTTTTCAACGGATTACCTGATGAATATCCTCAACGCTTCCTATTTCATTGGTTTTATGGCCATTGGTGTCACCTTTGTCATCATCACCGGCGGCATTGACCTGTCCCTTGGCACGACGATGATGTGCGGAGCGCTGCTTGGAGCGACAGCCTACAGCAACTGGGGCTGGAACATATGGCTCTCATTGGCGTTCTGCGTGTTTGTCGCAACAGTCATTGGATCCATCAACGGCACGTTGATCGCATATCTGAAACTGCCGCCCTTTATCGCCACACTTGGCATGCAGATGATCGGCATGGGTTTTGGGGCAATCATTACCAAAGTCGTGACCAAGCGTTTCCCGACGATAGGAACACCTGATGCGGCATTCAAATATGTATTTTATAAATCCAGCAACACTGCCGCCATCCCCGGGTTCCCAACCGGCGCCCTGTGGCTGGCGGGCGCCTTTATCGTAGCCTACATCCTGTTGAACCATACAAAATTCGGACGTTACACCTACGCGCTCGGTTCCAATTACGAAGCCGCACGGCTCAGTGGCATCAATGTCAGGAAGTGGCAGCTGCTCATCTATACATTCTGCGGGTTTTTCAGCGGGCTGGCGGGTGTGTTTTACGCCGCGGTCTACACTTCCGTCATTCCCGCGACGGGCAACGGGCTTGAACTGCTTGCGATCGCCGGCGTTGTCATCGGCGGGACATCCATGATCGGCGGCTCAGGATCGCTGATGGGCACGATTATTGGCGTGTTTGTCATGTCTGTCCTCAAGCAGGGGCTGATGTCGATGGGGCTGCAGGGGCACTGGCAGATTTTCTTCACAGGCATAGTCGTGATCGGGGCCGTGCTTCTTGACCAGTACCGCCTCAAAAAAGCCTCGCAGGTCAAAAGGGTTTGATTCTTCCGGCCTCTGGCCGTAAGACATATTATACAAGGAGGGATTCCAATCATGAAGAAACTCTTGTCCCTGTTCCTGGTTCTCGTCCTGTCACTCTCCATGGTCACCGCTCTGGCTGACGGCGAATACATCGCTGTCATCTCCAAAGGATTCCAGCATCAGTTCTGGCAGACCGTGGCTGCCGGCTCCAACGACGCCGCCGCGAAGTACAATGTCACCGTTACGTTTGACGGACCGCCTTCAGAATCTGACATCAATGTCCAGATTGATATGATTAACGCTGCGCTGGCAAAGAACCCTGTTGCGATGGCCCTTGCCGCACTTGACACCGAGTCCGTGACCGAACAACTCCTCGCCGCCAAGGAAAAGGGCATCCCAGTAATCGGATTTGACTCCGGCGTACCCAACGCGCCTGAGGGAACCATCTGGTCCACTGCCTCGACCAACAATGAGTCAGCCGGCGCAGTCGCGGCGGCAGAAATGTTCGCGATTGATTCGATTGCCGCAAAAATCGCAGCCGCCACACCTGATGCCCCCGTCATGATCAGCTGCTTCTCACAGGACGCCACTTCTGCATCCGTTGTCGGACGCACCGTCGGCTTCCTGGCCAAGATGACGGAACTGCTTGAAACAGTTCACCCCGGCGCCGTGGCGATCACAGGCCATGACAAATATAACTCCGCCAGCGCGAATCCCGCTGCAGTCACAATCAATGTGACCGTTCCTGCCTCCACCAGCCCGACAGACTGCCAGACATCAGCACAGGGCATTCTGCAGATGAATAATCTGATTGCTATTTTCTGCTCGAATGAAGCATCAGTCGGCGGGACTCTCGCAGCTACAACGGACGGGTCTGATCTTGATCGTGCCAATGGCAAGTACAAGGACCTAATTGTGATCGGATTTGACGCAGGCGCGAACCAGAAGGCCGCTGTGAGAAACCAGTGGTTCTATGGCTCCGTTACCCAGGATCCCTATATGATCGGTTACTACGCGGTTGAATTGGCTGTCAAGGCTTTCAAAGGCGAGGCTATTGAGCCTATCGTTGACACCGGCTGCCAATTCTATACCTTTGAAAACATCGATGATGAAAAAATCGCCCCGCTGCTATACGACTGATTTCCGCATCCGGCTATATTTGAACACAAATTAATGATTGCCCCCCGAAAGGGGGGCAATCGCAATTATTGAGAATTTCCCAATCTCCTCCAGGCAGATGGAAAGAAACAAGCCTCTCCTCTACTTG
>JAAYJP010000062.1 GCA_012522875.1 Clostridiales bacterium
CAGCCACCGGGGCGAAAAGGGCGACCTGTACACCTGGGCCAAAAACGGGCTGGCCGGGCTGATCGCGCTGTGCCTGCCCTTTTTTGGCGACGGCCAAGGCGAAGGCCGGGACGCGGAGGCCCTGGCCCTTTCCCTGCTGGACGGGCTGCCGGAAATCAAGCGCCTGCTGGTGGGCGACATCCAGGCCATCTACGAGGGAGACCCGGCCGCCCGCAGCTGTGAGGAGGTGCTCATCTGCTATCCCGGCTTTTACGCCATCTCCATCCACCGCCTGGCCCACGCCCTGTATCTTCTGGACATCCCGCTCCTGCCCCGGGTGATGAGCGAATATGCCCACGAGAAGACCGGCATTGACATCCACCCCGGCGCCGCCATCGGCCAGCGCTTCTGCATCGACCACGGCACCGGCATTGTCATCGGGGAAACCGCCGTGCTGGGGGACGATGTGAAGCTCTACCAGGGGGTCACCCTGGGGGCCAGATCCTTCGCCCTGGATGCGGAGGGCAACCCCGTCAAGGGCGTCCAGCGCCACCCCCGCATCGGAAACCGGGTGGTCATCTACGCCAACGCCGTCATCCTGGGCGGCGACACCGTGGTGGGGGACGGCAGCGTCATCGGCGGCAACGTGTGGCTCACCGAGTCCCTGCCGGAAAACCAGATCGTCTACTATGACGGGGACAGGATCAGGAACCGGGCGCTGTAGCGAAGACCATTAGGCGATAACTGGGGAAATCATATGATTCAAAAGGTGCCATAGTCCCTGTTGGGTATCCGACCGAATCTCCGGTTCAAAAGGTAACCCTATGATGATAATCTCATTTTGCGTGCCATTATAATTGTTGGTATAGGAAAAAGATTGGGAGGAATAGTGATCTGCAGGATAAAAGAGCATCCCTGCCTTGTTCTTGGCACTTGAAAAAGAGCAATATGCGAGGAGCTGATGCAAATCCTCCCGGTGAGTTTGTTTTAGGATTGAAGAAGTTTGGTTTCTGCTGTAATAGTGCGCTTTATATTTGGCATCAATGGCGATGCTGAGGTTCTCTGCTTCAATCAGGGCATCCGGTTCGAGGTATCTGAGTCCCCAGCTTGGAAGATAACCACGGGAAGAAAAGCGTGGGTTCGCATGGAATTTGGCGGGCATCTCCCGAATAATCCGTTGGACAAGGAACTGGGTATAGCGCTCAAATAATTCCGCAATATCAATGCGCCACGCACTTGTTTCCTTGCTGTTCCTGTGCAAAAAAATGTTTCCCTGCTCTTTCAGTTTTTTGATAACAGGAGGGTCTGACACGTGGATAGTGAAGCGATGAACGCTGGCTTGTCGGATATTCTGCGTTTTGGCTGACAATGCCTGTTCAAGCGCTTTTATTGGGTATCGGATAGACATCGGTGTCGTTGGCTGGTCCAACTCATCCTTCGCCATTTCAAACACGGTCTTTGCCTGTTGCCATTCCCTATGATTAGGGGATAATACATTGTCTTTCGAGGGATACCTCAGGCGGTTCTGAGGATCATGTTCTTCCCTGACATATCGTTGCCAGTTAGTAGACGCTTTTGGGTAGGGGTGGGTTTGTTCTTCTGAACGGAATTTGAACCAGTTTTCCCGAACGGCGGTCTGATAGGCATAGAGGTATTTCACGGCATCATAGTAGTGAGGCGGCCGGACAACACCGCCTGAAGCTAATGGAAGGGTATCCAAGTATTCCGGCTCAATGCTTTCATTGAGCATCATCAGGATTTGTGTTAATTGGGAAAATAGGAATTTTCCATCTGAAAATCTGGGGTACACTAAAAAATCGCC
>JAAYJP010000274.1 GCA_012522875.1 Clostridiales bacterium
GCTGTGGATGGTCTATGGCTCCTATTCCGGCGGCATCTTTATCCTGGAGATGGACGCGGATACCGGTTTTCCAAAGGAAGGACAGGGTTATGGCAAAAAGCTGCTGGGGAAAAACCACAGCCGCATCGAAGGCCCTTACATTCTCTACCACCCGGGCACGGAATACTATTACCTGTTCCTGTCCTTTGGCGGCTTGGGCGCCTATGACGGCTACAATATCCGCGTTGCCAGGAGCAAAAGCCCCGATGGTCCCTATGCAGATGCCTCAGGGCAGGATATGATCAACTGCGGGGGCCGGGATGGGTCCTTTTTCCAGGACGCGGACATCGTTGGATTTGGGGCCAAGCTGATGGGTGGCTGGCAGTTTGACCCGCTTGATGGGGAGGAAAAGCGCTTCAGCACGGGCTACCGTTCCCCCGGCCACAACTCTGCTTATTATGACGAAGAGACGGGGCGCTCCTTCCTGATTTTTCATACCCGTTTTTCAAAACGGGGGGATGCACACAATGTGCGGGTGCACCAGATGTATTGGAACGAGGATGGCTGGCCGGTCGCATCCCCGCACCGATACGCGGGGGAAACACAAACCGCAAGCACGCCCGATGAGCAGGCAGGGGTTTACAAAGTAATCCTGCACGGGCGGGATATCAACAAAAATCCGCACCGTTCCACCGCGCTCGAACTGAAACCGGACGGCAGTGTAGCAGGGGCCATGGCGGGCAGTTGGGAGAGCAAAGACGGGCTCAGCATGGGCATCGTCCTGGAGGGTATCCCTTATTCCGGCGTCTTCACGCAGGCGCTGGACAGCACACAGCTCAAATGGACACTTTGCTTCACAGCCACGTCGGCACAGGGTGCCGCGGTCTGGGGAAGCCGCTCAACCGCGCCCTGAAGGAACGGGCAGAAACAGTGATTTGAAACAGCCCTGGGCATGTTGCCAGACTTGGGTGAAATGTGACAAATCATTCTGATAAGCATCAGCTCCTTGCTGCAGGGGGACAAGCGTCACGGAAAAATTCAGCAAGGTTTTTTTCCGATCAGCTCCTTGCTGCAGGGGGACATGGCTGGCCGGGGCTGGTACAAGGCCTCCTGAACACGGAAATCTTCAGTAGAATCAATCGTTGCCTGCATCTGCCCGGAATAATTGGTGCAAGCGTTTTCTGTGTTTTGCCGGGTTTTTCCCATTGGGCCTGCTGATGCCCGCAATGATCCCCAAGATTGGAAGACAGGAGAAGGCTGTCAGGCGTTCGTCCCAAAAAGATGTTGACAGGACACTCACAGGAAGCTTCCCTGGCCCAAGGCAGAAAGGCCGCGGCTTTGCTTTATTCATGTCGCCTGCTGAACCACCAGCATCCTGGCACTGTCAAGCGGTCCGCCGGATTTGACACCCGGCGCGCCACGAACCATAATGCAAATCAGAAATATTGGAGGTGTTTATGGATTTTACATCATTCAAATGGCTTAATGAGAGTGAAATGGCCGTAAAAGGGGATGAAGTTGCGATCTATGCGCCCGCAGGGACGGATTACTTCAACAATCCTGTCCCGGAAAACGGAAAGCTGATGAAACCACAGGGGGACGCCCCGTTTTATTACACGGAGGTCGAAGGGGATTTTGTTGCCAAGGCCAAAGTGAGGCCGGATTTTGAAACCACCTATGACGCCGCCTGTATCATGGTGATCCAGGACGAAAATGCATGGGTGAAGGCCGCCTTTGAGAAGTCCGATTTTGGCACAAACGCCGTTGTGAGTGTTGTGACAAACAGGGTTTCTGATGATGCAAACGGGTGCAATATAGAGGGAGATTCTGTCTGGCTGCAGATCGCGAGGGTCGGGAATAATTTCGCGGTCCACTACTCTTTGGATGGGCAGAAATACGACATGGTGCGGCTGTTCAGCCTGCCTGTTGACAATACAGTAAAAGTCGGCCTGGAGGCCCAGTGCCCAACAGGTAAAGGCGGATACCGTAATTTCAGTGGCCTGTCCATCGAGAAAAAAACGATCGGGAATTTGCGGGCCGGCCGCTGAGGCTTCATCGACAGGGAAGCGGCGTATCTGCTATTGGAAACGGACGGGACGAAGGAGACTCATTCTGCCCTCCCGTGCCGCATTTGAGGCGGCGGCCCGACGCGGTGGGCGGCGCGGTGAGAGTGTTTATAAACCTGCCAAAATGCCTTTCATAACTTTTCCAGGCTGATGGAGCAGGACGGATGCAAGCTGAGCAGAAGGGGCATAGCCATGGATGCAGAATTGATCGCCCCGTGCGGGATGAACTGCAGTTTGTGCATCGCTTATCAACTCAGGCAAAATGGCATAAACAAACGGGGTTTTAACAAAAAACATTGTCCGGGATGCCTTCCCAGGGGTGAAAACTGCACACATATGGGGGACGCCTGCGAATTGCTGGGAAAAGGCAGCGTCCGGTTTTGTTTTGAATGCGAAAGCTTCCCCTGCAGGCGATTGAAGGCACTGGATAAGCGCTACCGTACCAAATACCATATGAGCATGATAGACAACCTCAACTGCATCAAGGAACTTGGCCTGGAAGCATTTTTGGAGAAGCAGCGTGAGACATGGCGCTGCACGGCGTGCGGAGCTGTGATTTGCTGCCATAATGGACTCTGTTTGAATTGCAGTATTGATACGCTGCTGATGAACAGAAAATATCGGTGGGGCGGGGAATAGGGTCCGCCGATATCCGCATTTTGGTTATTGCCCAGATCATACAGGCCAGGCCATCACGGCGCTGGTCCCAAAGGACACTGCCAACCCTTCACAAATAGCAGACCCCCCTGGCACCAGGCGGGATACCTGGGTTTTTCATCCCGGTACCTTGCCTTGCGCCAATAACGATAGCCCGGATAAGATGCCCGGGAGAACTGCCGCCTGCCCATTCCTTCCTGCCCTGGGCAAAGTTATGAGCGTCAGCGTACTCAGTCTGTTTCAATCACAACAAGATGCTTGGCAGATGGTTTCTTTATCAATGATAAATTTACCTGCTTTATTTTCTACTCCCAATGTCTCACGATTTTTTCCCAGATTTGCTGCATTTTAATGTATTGCCTATAATGATTTTTGACATTTTTATTGTATTTCTCCAACTCCATTGCTACATTCATAAAATCCTTGCGTCCAAAATAAGCACAAATACTGGGAAGCGATGCTGTAATCTTCGCTCTCATCTCTTCAATTTTTTCCTCATAATGGTCTCGCTGTGTTATAAATAGCAGTAGTGGCTTATATCGCACCCATCCTATGCAAGCATGATAGAAACGATTGACAATTGCTTCAGAATCAGCTTGAATTTTCTTCAGTTTGATAGGAAGCACGCCATTCATCAGATTGCGATAACTTGAAAAGCCGTCATGAAACGTATAACAGGGCACGCGCAATACATTACGTTCGCTTAAACAGGTGCTTAAAAAAGTGTCTTCACCCCGCGCATTCGGCGGATTATAAAATGGACTTGCTCTTGTTGGATCAGTAAGATTTATACATAAGTTTGAACCTGAAATAAACTTGGTATGATTTACTTCCTGAACCTCTTCTGCTTCGTCACTAACCAGAATCCTGGTGTCAGCATAGGTA